>JAEEIN010000165.1 GCA_016281385.1 Lachnospiraceae bacterium
ATATAGGTCTCATCGCCTATTTGCGTAAGACAGGACTCATCTATTTTAAATGGCTCTGCCTTATCAAGGTGTTCCTGATTCTCTTTGATCTTTACGTTCTCAACGGAAAGTCTCTTTGCATTAGCGCCCAGATCGATCCAACTCTTAGAGCTGATCTGAGGAGAGATATATTCACCTGCTTCATTTGCAGTAATATCTGTCGGAATTAATCCCTCTTCTTCGCAAAGATACACAACTTTATCAACCGCCGAAACGGCACCGTAGGGACTCTTGTCATCGTATTCAAGATCATAAATCTTAATGATATTACCCGATCCGATCACCACTTCCTGCTGGCCGCCGGAAATATCCGTTTTCCGGGCTGAGCCTTCTGCTATCAGTTCACCGTTTCCGGAAACGGACATCTCTATATATGAGAAACTCGATATTCCGGCTTTATTTCCACTATTGGAGTTACCATCTCCTACAAATACACTATAAGGGTCAATATTCCCTTCGTAACCGATCTCTTCGCCGATGGGTTCTTCCTTCTCATCCGCAAAGGACATGGTGGGTATTGATGTAACCATCAAAACTAACGCCAGCATCCATGCAAATGCGCGTTTTGTTCTTGCAAAAAATCTGTCCATATGATTCTCCCTCTTTCTGTATATCAGTCACGGAAGTGCCCTCCCGCAGAAACTGATTTTGCACTTTATATCATACCACTATTTCTGAATTTAATAAATAATTCGCGAAATATTGACAATATAATCCGTATCAAAAATATACGATCCGATCAAGTTGGGGCGATCTGATTGTTCTTCGCGAAAAATATGCTATACTTATTGCTGTGTTTAACCGTTCACTCTGTTTAAATGAGGAAAAACAATGCGGATTCTCTGTGTAGACGATGACATCAATATGCTTAACACCATCGAGGATATCCTGACGGGAGAGGGCTACGAGGTAAGCCTTGCCAAATCGGGAAAACAGGCTCTGGAGCTTTTGGGTAAAGGGCTTGAGTACAGCCTGATCCTGTTAGATGTGGACATGCCCGAAATGGACGGATATGAAACCTTCCGTGCCATAAAGGATGGGGGCTTGGACAAAAAGAATATGCCCATCATCTTTTTGACGGGAATGGACGGAGCCGACTACGAGATCAAAGGCCTCGAATACGGTGCGGCGGACTATATCACCAAACCCTTCATCAAGAACATCTTTCTTGCCCGCATAAAAAACCGCATGAACGCGATTCCCGAAGCAGAGCCGGCTTACGATCAGAAGGCACTGGAAACTCTTGAGAAGTCCCTCTCAGAGCTTGAGTTCATTACGGCCAAATACATCGCCGACGGCCTTTCAAACAATGAGATCGCCGATCATACCAATTATTCTTACGGCTACATAAAACATGTGGTCTCTTCCATACTGGAAAAGACCGACATGCGTAAGCGTTCAGATATACGCAGATACCTTAAGGAAGGCATCTGCAACACAAGCGAAGATCCCGATTAACGGATGCTGAGATTTCCGTCTGCTTCCCATTCATCTGCGTTGTAGCACAGGATCGGAATATTGTCCTTTTCAAAGAATACAACGAAGAACTTCGTTCCTTCCTCGGCCTTATGATATACCCTGAAGGAAACCTTCACGGGTTCTTCTTCCGTAAAAAGAAGATAGTAGTTCACTCCGCCGGAATCCTCATCGCCATAGGAGCTTGCCTGCTTTTGAAGCACCGGAAGCAATCTGATATAGGTCTTTCTGGGGTCCCCCACATTTAACCAGCTTCTGAATTTCATAAAGGTGAATGCCGCAATACCGAGAACTATGAGCCCGATGATCCAGCCCACCGGCGCGGGAACGATGAAAAACGCCACCAGCGCAAATACGATCATGAACACTATGGCTCCCGAGCCCTGCTTGCGATACTTTAAATAATCTTTGACAATACGTTTCTTTGTAAGAGTCTTTTTATTCATTCCTAATCCCCCAATCCTTTCATTTTTTATGACAGTTATTCGTCAACGCGTTCAAGCATATCCCCCTGGTTGCCACCGAGATAATCGTACCAGTAATAATCCACAACCGTGGGCTTGCCGTCGGAACCAACTTTGCAGACCTTTACGCCAAGTCTGAGAGAGTATGCGTCATATTCCTCAACATAATACCGGTACAGATCAAAGGCATAACAATACTCAAGAGGATCGGAATAATTCTGCATCGCAAGTTCCTGTGCATACCTTGTCCACATAGAGGCGCGATCCATTATATTGGGATTGTCAAGCATTGTTCCGTCCCAGACAAGCTGTATCAAATAGGCCTGATCTGCGCCTTCATCCAGGTGCCTCTTTCCTTTTTCGTAAGGCATGTCGTAATACTTTTCAAAAGTCCACATGACCCATCTGGAATTATCCTTGGCCAACGCTACATAAGCTTTGCCATATTCTTCGTATCCTTTCAGATAGCCCGTATAAAGATCGATGGGGTATCCGCCGTCGCTGACGGTCAGTTCGTAAGTCACTCCGTTTTTCTCGAGATTGGCGACAAAATCATCGATCTTATACCATGATTCTTCTGGGATATAAAAATCACTCAGATTACCGTATTGTTCAACATATTTATCATTGTAATAAGACGGATCTCCGAATACACCAATGATCTCAGCGGCAATCTCCTCATATACAGTTTCGGTTCCTGTCCTTGCGACGATTTCTTCGAGATACTCTTCATATTCATCTGCTACGTTACCCGAAGGTTTTTCAGAAGTTGAAGTTGCGGTGGAAGTTGAAGAGGTTGTTGTTCCCTGCGTAGAGGCCTGTTGTTTGCCTGCGTTATTCGTATCGGAATAATGCTTTGTGGCAATTTTGTACTGACCGGTCACGTATGTAGGCTTGTCAAAATTGTAGAGCTTACACATCTCCTCGAAAGCGGAGGCTTTGCCGTAGCCAAGGTCCGAAGTTGCGTTATCAGGCGCATCCTTCTCCCACATCTGCATCCACTTCATTTCATCCTCCAGCTGGTAGACGATCAGATCAAGACCTCCGGTGCTGCTTGCTTCGTTAAGGAAAGGTGAAATGTCGTAATTGTTGTATTTAAGAACGCTTACCATAGTGCCGACAATGGCATTGCGGTGAGCATAGTAGTAAGATTCGTCTTCCAGAAGTCCCGGTGAGTTGAACCATTCTTCAACGCCTGTGAGCATGGTCACATAGTCCTCGTAAGACTTATAAACCAGTGGGTTCTTAGGCTTTCCGTCATCTATTGGCTTCTGTAATTCCGCTATCTTCTCCGCAGTCTTCACTTCATTCTTAAGCTGGGCAAAATCTGCATCGGGCTTATCGTTGTAATACATGCGGAACTTATTGAAGTCCTTTCCGTAGGCCGCCTCGGCATTGGGATACTCACATCTGAACAGTGCCTTTGTTTCGTTGCCCACTGCTCCCATGTAGAAAGCATCATCCGTCTGCCATCTTGCCTCGTAGTCAAAGATCTTTATGTCTTCATCTTTTCCCATTATGTTGAAAGCATTGAAAATGCTCTGCCTGTCAGCATTTGTTGCTTCTACCACCTGAATGCTTGTCTCAAAGCCGTTCATGGTGTCGTAATAATATATGTAATTATCGTATTCTCCCGCAGTTATGAAACGCTTGGGCACCGTAACAAAAAGTCCGTACTGACTGTAATAGGTGGTATAAAACTCCATTTCCGGCTCCCCCTCTGCAGGGTAGATCCTTGTTTTATCCACGAATTCCCTGTAAACCCATTCGTCCTTCTTACTGAAAGTGTATTCCGCGATCACAAGGCCGCCGCCTTCGTTGTCGTAGACATACATATAATTGTCCTTGTCGGCTTCGGAATAGTATGCCACCATTGAACGCTCTCCGATCACCCAGGATTCATCATAGGAATAATATTCATCGAAATCACCTATGCTAGCGCCCTTTAAATCTTCAAAGTAGCGGATCGTGGCCTTTGTTCTGGGATCCGTGAACCATACTTCCGACTGCGTGCTCGTTCTTTGAGTGAACAATGCGGGGTATACAAAGAAAAGGTCCCTGTCATAGTCGAAGTAGGATTCCATTTCACGGGAGAAATTCTGATTCTTGTAAGAGCCTGCGGCACCTTCCCAGACACCGTCTCCCTCGAATTTTGTTTTTACGCGCTTACTTAATTCATCATAGACAGAACGAAGCTTCTGTGGATAAACAAGCTCCGCCTCAACGATATACTTGCTGCCGAAGCCTTCATATGTAAAGACCACATTGTCATTCGCGTAGGATTCGTAGGTGATCCAGTCGGGGCCGGTGGCAAGGACTTCGCAGTCGGGAGAATCTTCAATAAACGCCTCAAGATCGTCCATTGAACCATAGCCATTCTTTGAGATGGTTACGAACATCGTCGCAGTACTGTTCTTGTCGGAGAGAAGATAATTGTTCTTTCCGGACTTGTCTTTTCTTGAAAGCTGGGCAGGATAATAGAGAATGCAGTGCGCATCTTCAAGATATAAGGTTTCAGAATCATAATTCCATGCATTTTTGCTGCTTGCGGAATTACTTGAAGAAGAAATCGCAGAGACAGTCTGAGCCGTCTTTTCAACGGTCTTTCCGTCTCCCTGGGAATTGACCTCCGCCTTTGCAACGGTGGCTCCCACGTTCATATAGATGTCGGTCTTTCCGTCCTTGGTGACCGCTGTATACTCATTTCCCTCACTCTCACCGCTTACGACCGATTCAGCGTCTTCCTTTGCAGCTTCCGCCTCCTCGGCATCAACTTCGGTAATGGTAAGGTTTGTTCCGTCTTTATCGTATATATACTGTGTATTTCCGTCCTCGTCCGTTGTCTCGGTAACGGCTTCGATCAGGGCAATACTCAGCGTATCCGGCACGGTCTCATCGTCGTCGACCTCCACCACGATTTTCCCCGGTTCCGGATCGGGTTCGATTTCCGGTTCGTAATCGTCACCGGGACTTAATATCGCAAAAAGAATAAAAAGGAAAAAGGCGCCCCCGACTCCGATCAGGACCTTTTTCCATGTGGCCATCTTCTTTTTAGGCTGAGCATTCGTATTCTCTGACATATCCCCTCCCGCCCCTTTGGGGGCATTTCGTCAATCATTTCTCAACCTATATTTTAGATATGGACAATATGAAATTGTAGTAACTAAAGGTTACTTTATGTTTTTCCGGTTTTTGCGCACAAAAAAAGCGGGTGATGGGAATCGAACCCACGTGTCCAGCTTGGAAGGCTGGTGTTCTACCATTGAACTACACCCGCATTTAACACAGTATTTTTACAACAATGAGAATATTACATCATAAACTCCGCTTTGTCAAATAAAAAATTCGGACAGGCATTTCGCCTGTCCGATATTGTCCTTATGCTTCTTTTGCAGGTCTTTCCCTTCGGAACTCCGCAGGGATCCACTGCTTCAATACACGCTTAAGATCCATGATGCTGATGGGCTTAAAGATCGCATCATCCATTCCCGCATCTATGAACTGCTCCTCAACGCCTTTGACCGCATTCGCGGTAAGGGCCACGATGAAGAGGCGCTTGCCCTGGGTGATCTCCCTGATCTGCTTTGTGGTTTCAACTCCGTCCATTTCCGGCATCATATGATCCATGAAGATGAAGTCAAATTCCTCGCCGGCTTTCATGGCATCTATTATCTCGTGACCGCCGGAATAAAGCACCGGAGTGATGCCGAATCGCTTAAGGATCGCATCCGTAACCTTTAAGTTGACCTTGTTGTCATCAACCAGCGCAACCTTTACGCTGTCGGAGAAATAGAGATCTTCCTTGTCAAGTTCGGAAACTGCGGTCTTTTCATTTTCACGTTCCTCGGTAAACCAGTTAAGGAAAGAAGTAAAGCAAACCGGCTTTCTTATATAACTTACATCTCCGCTGTTCTCGGGAACCATATAGTTGTAATCTATCATGGAAACCTTTTTAACATTGGCAAGTCCGTTGAAATCACTGTTTCTTACAACCACACCATACTCTCTTTCGTCAAAGAGGATGATGCACTGCTTGCCCGAATGACGGGTCAGGGTCTCGCGGTTTACCTCGGTCTCGACCATGAACTCTCCGCTGATACCCTTTAAGGTTTTCTCAAGTGTTTTTCTTACATATGTGTTTGATTCAAGAACAACAAAGAAGTAATCCGACATCTTCTGTCTGACGTCCGAAGGGAACTCCTCGACGGCTTCCTGCTCAACAACCACCGTGAAGGTGCTTCCCTCGCCGAAGGTACTCTCAACCTGCACACTTCCGCCCATGAGCTCACAGTAGCTCTTTACGATGGAAAGTCCCAGGCCCGCACCCTCCTTCTTTCGGTTGATGGCCATATCAACCTGTTCAAACTGGGTGAAGAGCCTTGCCATGTCCTCTTCCTTGATTCCGATACCTGTATCCTTTACCTTTATCACAAGGTCGAATTTGTCATCTGCCTTCCTTATTGCTGACATGGAAAGAAGGATCTGGCCCGCATCGGTGAATTTAACGGCATTGCTCAAAAGGTTTGTGATTATATTCTTGACCTTCTGAAGGTCGCCCTTTATCACCATGGGCATGTCCGGATCAATGTAAGTGCAAACAGCGACCTTCGTCTGATCCACCTGGGGAAGAACAAGATTTACCGACTCACGCACAAGCCGATCCAGCTTGTAAGCCGTAAGGTCAAGTTCCATCTTTCCCGCATCCACCTTGGAGAAATCAAGTACTTTGTTTATCAACTCAAGAAGACTTTCGCTGGCTGACTGGATCGTGGCCACATAGTCCCTTGCGTCACTCTTAAGATCTGCGGATTCCAGAAGATAGGTCATTCCGCGGATGGCATTCATGGGAGTGCGGATCTCGTGGTTCATGTTTGCAAGGAATACGGACTTGGCTGCGCTGGCTTCTTCTGCCGCTTTCTTTAAGGTCTCGGCATCCTCCAAAGCCTCGTTAAGAAGCTCGGGATTCTGAAGAGCCAGGAACATGATGAACATGGAAAAAGCAGCGGAAGCGCACATCAGAAGCTCGCTTGGATAGTGGTACTGGATCACCGCAAATCCGATGATCACAAAGGTGTAAACAAATACGGCAAATCTTGGGATGAAAGACGTCCTCTTTGAAAAAACAAGCATGTAGACAATTGCTGCCACAAGATAGAATACTGCGATGCCAAGGGCAACGGCATAATATCCCGTTCTGCTGTAACCGCCTAAAGCACTGTAAGTAAAGGTGATGGGAACAAAAGGTGAAACAAGATTCACAAGGGCATTGATGGCCCCGGGAACGGATAAGAACAGCATATGCCGTCTGCCGCGCTCCGGCTCCTTCGCAAAAACGATGGCGCAGATGTAGAGCACGTACAGCATCGGTATCAGCTGAAGTGTAAGGCTTCCGCCCGCAATGGCAAAGCGGTTGGCCCATTCCATATCCTTTGCGTAATCCAGAAGATATGAACTGATGATATCAAGCGAGCAGGCAAAGAAGCCTGTCACCAAGATTATGGAAAATAAGCGGTTCTGCAGGTTGTAGTATTTCGGCGATGCAAAATAAAACAATATCAGAATAACCAGCAGCACCGCTGCGCAGTAATCATAACTTAAATTATACATTCCGATTCCCCCCGATAAATGTATGTAACATTATAACACTAACACACAGGTATTAACACCGAATAATCAGTTTCCCTGTAATTCCGATAAGAGCCTGTCATTTTCATTCCACTGCTCCATCGCTTCAAGAAGTTCCTCCTCCTTCTTGTCGATCTGTCCCTGAATTTCCGTAAGCTTGCCGTAGGCAGTAGCATATGCCGGGTTCATCAGTTCGTCCTTAAGGGCCGTGATCTCCTCTTCAAGACGGGCGATGTCGCTTTCGATCTTCTGATTCTTCTTCTCAAGCTTCGAACGTTCTTTGCCCGGATTATAGTAAGAAGAAGCAGCCGGCTTTGCGGGCGCGGTTTCTTTTTCCGCTTTCACAGCTGCGGGCTTCTCGTCCTCCGACGCGTTTTCCCTTTCCCTTGACTCCTCGTACTGGGCATAGCCGAAGGGATAGGCTTTCACGCCGTCCTTCTCAAAATCAAGGATCTTTGTGGCAACCTTCTTTACAAAGTAACGGTCATGAGAAACAAAGATCACGCTGCCTTCGAAGTCCTTGAGCATACTCTCCAAAGTTTCCTTTCCAACCATGTCCATGTGGTTGGTGGGCTCGTCAAGGATCAGGAAATTGGGACCGGTCTTGAAGATCTTTGCAAGTGCAAGCCTTACCCTCTCTCCGCCGGACAGAAGGTCAACGGTCTTAAAGACATCCTCGCCCGTAAAAAGAAAGGCTCCGAGATCGTTTCTGACCTCAGTTTCGGTGAGGGTCGGATACTCGTCCCAGTAATCCTCGATCACCTGCTTCTTTGAGGAATATCTCGCCATCTGCTGGTCGAAATAGCCCACATCCACATTGACGCCGTATTTGAAGTACCCTCCGAGAGGCTCGATGGCACCCACAAGAGTCTTTAAAAATGTGGATTTGCCGATACCATTTCCTCCGATGATACCGATCTTCTCGCCCCTTTTCATATCAAGGGACAAAGTCTCAAGAACACTGTCGTAGCCGATCTGAAGCTTGTCTATAAAAAGAACATCCTTGCCCGTTTCCCTAAGGGGCTTGAAGGACAGTTTGAAACTCTTTGTGTCGTAGCGGTCGGGGGCCTCGATCTTGTCCATGTGCTCGATGGCCTTGAGCTTCGACCTCGTCATTGCCACCTTTGAAGGTGTGTTTTTATACTTCTCGACTATGGTGTATAGTCGCTGGATCTCCTTCTGCTGAAGCTCGTAATCCTTCTTCTGCTTCTCCCAGGCGGCTTTCTTAAGCTCCACGAATTTGGAGTAGTTTCCGGAATATCTTGTCATCCTTCCGTACTCGATCTCGTAGACCGTGTCTACTATATGATCAAGGAACATTCTGTCGTGGGAAACCACAACAATAGCTCTGGGATAATCCTTTAAATAGCCTTCCAGCCACTCAACGGTCTCGATATCCAGATGGTTCGTAGGCTCGTCAAGAAGAAGAATATCCGGCTTCTCCAAAAGAAGCTTAATGAATGCGATCTTAGTGCGCTGTCCGCCGGAAAATTCGGAAAGAGGCTTTACCTTGTCCTCGTTTGTGAAACCGAATTTCTTTAGGACCATCTCGTATTCTTTTTCATAATAATATCCCCCCAGGTACTTAAACTGTTCCTCGAGGGTGGTGTATCTTTTTACCAGCTCATCGGTGGCGTTCTGCTCCATTTCAAGCACCATGGCTTCCAGCTTCGCCTTCATTTCCCTGATGGGCGCAAAGACTTTTTTAACCTCTGCTTCGAGAGTTATGGAATCGTCGTCAAAGGTCATCTGTTTTAAGTAACCGATGACGGGATTGCCGGTTTTGGATATGAACATATCCTCGTCGGAGCTGCGCTTTACAATGTCGAGCTCACCCGATATCACCTTTAAAAGCGTTGTTTTTCCGCAGCCGTTACGGCCCACCACCGCGATCTTCTCACGGTCGTTTTTTATCTCGAAGGTTATTCCGTTTAATATTGTATCGGCGCCGTACATCACGACACCGTTGTGGATCTGATATAACATTATTCTTCCTTATCTTCGGCCTCGGCTCTCTTCGTCCGCACGATGATGGCGGAAACGGGCGGGAGCGTAAGCTTTAACTTTCGGCCTTCCACCTTCAGTTCCTCAACTTCGGTGGAGTATCCGTTGCTGTCCGTAAGAAGAACGCGTTCGAAAGTCGTTCCGATAACGGTAATGGCTTCCCATACAGGAACCGCTACGGTTTTTTCTTCCTTGGCTGTATTTACAACAACAAAGGTCGCCGCATCGTCGGTAAACCTTGCGTAGCCCACCGCATTCTGCTCGCCTATCATCTTCTTGAGGGAACCGGTCTTGAGTTCCTTGTTCTCCTTGTGGATCCTTATCAGTTGCTTGTGGAAGTTTATGAGGTCCATGTCCTCTCTTCCCCAAGGGTAGGTTCTTCTGCTGTCAGGGTCGGTGAAGCCCGTAAGTCCCGCTTCATCACCGTAGTAAATGGTAGGAGCACCGGGCCATGTCATCTGCATGGTAACAGCCTGTCTCATAACAGCCTTGTCAACACCCTCATCAGCCGCGATGGCTCCGGCGGTGCCGATACGTCCGACCTTGTGGTTTGTCCTTGTTAAAAATCTTGAATGGTCATGGTTCGAAAGCTGGTTCATTGCAACAAGAAGGGACGGGGTTGTGAACTTATAGTTCGCACACTCCATCGCAAACCAGAATGCATCGGCGTTGCCCAGCATGTCGCCTCTAAAGTCGTCGCTGTGCTTCTGCATTCCCGTTAAGAACCAGGTCACCGGCTCCATAAAGCCGTCGTAATTCATTACAGAATCCCATTCGTCGCCGCGTAGCCAGCTTTCCGGATCACCGTAGTGCTCGGCCAGGATGATGGCTTCGGGATTCATGTCCTTTATTGTCCTTCTTAATCGCTTGAAGAATTCGTGGTTGAACTCAGAAGAATGGCCCAGGTCCGCTGCCACGTCAAGACGCCAGCCGTCGGCATTGAAGGGCCTTGAAACCCATTTTGCGGCTATGTCCATGATCTTATAGCAAAGCTCGGGGGAAGCCTCGTAATTCAGCTTCGGAAGAGTATCGAATCCCCACCAGCCGTCGTAGCTTCCGTTGTTGGGCCAGTTGTCGTTTCTGAAGTCAAAGTAGCGTCTGTAGGGACTGCCCGCATCGGAGTATGCGCCCTTTGCGTAGTCGCCTGTCTCTTCATATATGCCCTCACGGTCCATCCATTTGTTAAAGGAACCGCAGTGATTGAAAACGCCGTCGAGAATGATCTTTATGCCAAGCTCATGGGCCTTCTCCACCAGCTGCTCAAACAGTTTATCGGAAGCATCAAGGTTCTCCTGTGAGCAGGCTCTGATCTGATACTTTGTTGCGTGACGGTTGTCGCTGTCGCCGGGGGCGAGGCACTCGCCGCCATCCTTGACGATCACGCCGAAATGAGGATCGATGTGCTCGTAATCCTGGCTGTCGTATTTATGGTTTGAAGGCGAAACAAAGAGGGGATTGAAGTAGATACAGTCAATTCCCAGATCTTTTAAATAATCGAGCTTGTCGATAACACCCTGAAGGTCGCCGCCGTAGAACTCCTTCGTGCCGTCCACCGCAGGGATCTTGTACCAGTCCTCGATCTTCTGAACCGGTCCGCCCACATAGAAATACTCGCCGTTTTCCACATCGTTTGACTTGTCACCGTTATTGAACCTCTCAACATAGATCTGGTACATAACGGCTCCCTTTGCCCACTCCGGAGTATGAAAACCGGGGTAGATCCTGAAGGGCCTGGGCTCATTGGTGCCCTTAACAATGCCGAAAGCATCGTATCTGCATACGCTCTTTCCGACTTTTATCTCGAAATAATATGAAATTGGATTTTCATTCAGCGTGAAAGTACACGCATAATAGTCAAAAGGCTTATCCTCGCTCTCTCTGTAAAGAGGGATACGCTCACCGTCAACAACGACATAAACGGAATCCACGTTGTTCCTTGCAGTACGGAACCTTAATGTCACGTTACCGTAAGGGTTCGGCTCCGCAGGGCTTACATAGTTCTCCGTTGTATCCGCAAATAATGCGTCTTTAAAGAAAATGGGCTTCATTTCGCCCAGATATTTTCTGTCGCTGCTTGTGGTTCTAAGAAAATCTTTATTCATCAATCAATACCTGCTTTTCGCAATCGATTTCGAGGATATTTTACCACACTTCACCAAAAAAATATACACCCCGCCGATGCCCCGGCAGGGTGTATAGAAAAGAAAAAACGATGCTTGCGCATCGTTTCTCTTTGAGAAGGTATTTCTTCTTATGGGGTATAGCAAAAAACTATATAATGTATTGGGGGGTTACAAGTGTATATTAACAAACCGCCCCAATATGGTAAATGCAAGAGATTCACAAATATTACAAAAACAGGTATGTAGTTTTGTGCAATTTACACAAAAAGTGCTTCGAACTCTTCTCTGGTGATCTTTTCTTTCTCGAGAAGAAGGTCTGCGCAAGAGTGAAGGACGTTCATATGATCCTTGAGGATCGCCTCTGCCTTTGCGTAGCAGCTGTCCACTATTTCCTTTACTTCCTTGTCGATCTCGCTTGCGCTTGCTTCTGAGTGGTTCTTTGCGTGGGCAAGGTCACGTCCGATAAAGACTTCATCATCGTCATCCTCGTAGCAGATGACGCCTACGTTCTTGCTCATGCCGTACTTGGTTACCATCTTGCGTGCTTCCTTGGTGGCTTTCTTGATGTCACTGGAAGCTCCGGTGGTGATCTCGTCTTCACCGAAAATGAGGCTCTCAGCGATACGTCCGCCTAAGGATACCTGAATATCCTGAAGCATCTTGTTCTTTGTTAAGAACATCTCATCCTTCTCGGGAAGCGGCATTGTATAACCCGCTGCGCCCTGGCCTGTGGGGATGATGGATACTGAGTAGACAGGTCCCACATCGGGAAGGACATGGAACAGGATCGCATGGCCCGCTTCGTGGTATGCCGTGATCTTCTTCTCCTTGTCGGATATTATGCGGCTCTTCTTTTCAACTCCGAGGCCGATCTTTACGAAGGCCTGCTTAATGTCGTCCTGAACGATATATTCCCTGTCAGACTTGGCTGCAAGGATGGCGGATTCATTTAACATGTTCTCAAGATCCGCGCCTGTAAAGCCCGCAGTTGTCTGAGCGATGGACTTAAGGTCAACATCCTCTGCAAGGGGCTTGTTCTTTGCGTGTACGTTAAGGATCTCCTCACGTCCTCTGACATCGGGAGAACCGATGACAACCTTTCTGTCGAAACGTCCGGGACGAAGGATGGCGGGATCGAGGATATCCACGCGGTTTGTGGCCGCAAGAACAATAATTCCGGAATTCTCTCCAAAACCGTCCATCTCAACAAGGAGCTGGTTTAAGGTCTGCTCACGCTCGTCGTGACCGCCGCCCATACCGGTTCCGCGGCGCCTTGCAACGGCATCGATCTCATCTATGAATACGATACAGGGCGCGTTCTTTTTCGCATCCTGGAAAAGATCCCTTACACGGGAAGCTCCGACACCGACGAACATCTCAACGAAGTCGGAACCGGAAATACTGAAGAAAGGAACATTTGCCTCGCCGGCGATAGCCTTGGCAAGAAGGGTCTTACCGGTTCCGGGAGGTCCCTCCAGAAGGACACCCTTGGGGATCCTTGCGCCAAGCTTTGCAAACTTGCCGGGGTTCTTTAAGAATTCAACGATCTCTTCAACTTCCTTCTTTTCTTCATGAAGTCCTGCCACGTCATTAAAGGTGGTGGGATTCTCGCTTGCGCGGTACATCCTTGCGCGGGACTTGCCGAAGTTCATCATCTTACTGTTCTGGCCGCCGCCACCGCCGCCGGCGGACTGGGAGGTGAACATCACAAAGAGGAACACTCCTGCGATAAGAACAATGAGCATCGGTAACATATAGGAAAGAAACCAGTTTTCCCTGGGTATATCTTCCACAAAGAGGCCAAAACTGTCATACTGCTCAAGTTCCGTCTCCATTGCGGTGATATCCGTTACGTAAAGCTTCTTCACATTTCCGCTCTTGAAATTAACGGAAAGCGTACCGGTCCTGTTGTCAGCATTGGGTTCAATGATTATCTTCTCGATCACGCCAAGATCGATATCCTTTGCAAGCTCTGCCTTGGTGTAATAGACTTTGTTCCTCTGAGCGAAGGACAGAACAACGGCAAAGACCAAAAGGACGATCATCAGAAAAAAGTAAACTCTGTAGCCCTGACTCTTTTTGTTATTCAATATATCATTCTCCCTTCTCTTCGGGATCGAACACTACATGCCCGATATAGGGAAGATTTCTGTAGATCTGATCGTAATCGAGGCCATAGCCTACCACGAAGGTGTCGGGGATCTCGAATCCCGTGTAATCCACCGTCACATCAACAACACGTCTCGAAGGCTTGTCAAGAAGTGTGCAGAGCTTAAGGCTGGCGGGCTTTCTGTCCCTTAACATGGAAAGAAGGTAGCTTAAGGTACGGCCGGAGTCGATGATATCCTCAACAACAAGCACGTCCTTTCCTTCGATGGCTTCGTCAAGATCCTTAACGATGCGGACAACTCCGCTTGATTTTGTATCGCCGCCGTAACTGGAAACCGACATGAAATCCAGGGAAACGGGACGGTCTATTCTTTTTGCGAGCTCACACATAAAGAAACTGCCGCCTTTAAGAACGCAGATGAGGTGGATGGTCTTTCCCTCATAATCCTTTGTGATCTGTGCGCCGATCTCTTTGATCCTTGCATTTACGGCTTCTTCGGATATAAGCTCCTCAACATGATGCTTCTCCATTGAAATCCTCCTTATCTATATGGAAAATAATGATCTTTTCAGTTGCATCCGATACCTTCGGATATTCACCGATACGCATGCCCATTACCCACCAGACGTTGTCTCCGTCTGCAAGAATAAACTTTTTCTCTCTCTCAAACACAGGAACCTTCTCATTGGTGAAATAATCGGAAAGCTTCTTTTTATGTCCTTGCGGATCTATGATCAGGTAATCCCGCGGTTGCGGGCTTCGTATGCTCAGGCAATCATTAATTTTATCATAATCAAAGCATTTAGTATATATTTTTTGCGAAGGGGTAAAATCAGGAGTCCGTTTTTCAACATGCCAGCTCACTGTACCAAGCCCGTCAAGATAAACACTTCCCGACTCCTCCGCTATCTGTATGCTGACCGATTCCCATTCATCCCCGCCTCGTAAAAACCTCAGAAGGTCGCCGGATGCGGTCACTTCGATACCGTAGGGAAGATCCGCCTTCCCCGTTCCCGGATTTACCGAAATGTCCCTCACCGCCTTCATATGCCTTGCGGTAATGTCCTTATTATGGGGCACCAGCATGTCGATGCACTTCTTTACCTTAAGCCCCGCAACGTAGGGTTCTTCTTCCGAGACGGCACTTCTCTTTATGACCACTTCGTTTTCTGATGTAAAAACAACACTTTCCGCAAGACTCTTTTCCGTGAGAGAATCCACCAGGTCGTTTAATTCCCTGATCCTCTCCGCAGCTTCATAAACATGACGAAGGGAGGATGGATTGATCTCCTTCTCAGCATATTCGCATATGTGATGTCTGATACGGTTTCTGGAATAATCGTCTTCAAGATTGGAAGCGTCGGTGTAGAACTTTACGCCGATCTCATTAAGATATGCTTCGATCTCGCTTCTCTCAGCACAGAGCAGAGGGCGGATAACCCTTCCCCGCTTCGGCTTGATCGCCGCCAGGCCCTTGGGCCCGGTTCCGCGGAAGAGGTTAAAAAGAAAAGTCTCCGCCACATCATTTGAGTTATGGGCTACGGCGATCTTTGTACCTTCACCGAGGCTTTCGGCGACTTCTTCGAAGATCCCGTATCTTAAGATACGCCCCGCCTCCTCGGTTCCGAGGCCACGGCTTTCCGCAAGGCCCTTTACATCCGCACTGCGCCCCATAAACCTGATCCCGGCGGCCTCGCAAAGACTCTCAACGTAGCGTTGTTCCTCCTTTGCTTCGGCCCTTAAGCCGTGATCGATACAGACAACAACGAGCTTAAGGCCATAGCGGCTCTTAAGCTCCTTCATCACTTCAAACAGGCAGACCGAATCGGCTCCGCCGGAAACACCCAGTACAACGGTATCTCCCTTTCGGATCAGATCCTCGTCCTTTATATGATTTTCGATCTTTTTTATAAATGCTGTCCGGTCCATAGGTATATAATAAAACACCCTCCGCAGTTATTCAACGGAAGGTGTCAATCCTGTGCTTCAAATATTATCTCGTCGGGATAACCAAGTCCCAGCCGTTCCTTGGCGATGTCCTCCACATACTTAAGTGTCTGGGTGTATTGCCTGTAGGCCTCTATCTCCTCGGTCCTCTGTTCCTCTTTCTTGATCTGCTCGGTGAGATAGTTCTGTCTGGAAACAAGGGACGCTTTCTTCTCCTCAAGCCTTGCGCAGTTGATTTTAAGCGTGACAATAAGCATGATCACGATCAGTGAGATCAGCATCATGCTTAAAAGGTTCTGCGGTTTTCTGGCATTCATTGCGGTTCTTCTGCGCGCCATTTCAGTCTCCAATACAACATTTATGTAAACACGTTTACATAAATTTATTTTAACCACACCTTTATGTTACGTCAACCATTATTGCAAAAAAATCCGGATAATTTTTTGCTAATACTTACAGGTACTCAAAGAGCTCCTTGGCTTCTTCCTTCTTAACGGTCTCCTGAACGTCGGTTACCCGGACCTTTGTCTCTTTATTACCGAAGGATATGGTGATTATGTCACCTACTTTAACATTTGTGGAAGCCTTTGCAACGGTATCGTTGATCATTACCCTTCCGTTATCGCAGGCTTCGTTGGCAACGGTCCTTCTTTTTATAAGCCTGGAAACCTTTAAATACTTATCAAGTCTCATTTATATATTCTCCTTTAGACAAAAAAAGAGGGAACCGATGGTTCCCTCCCTTAGGATCGTAGTGAATTACTTTCCGTTAACGGTGGTCTTTAAAGCCTTACCAGCGCTGAACTTAGGAGCCTTGGAAGCTGCGATCTTCATTGTCTTACCGGTCTGAGGGTTTCTGCCTTCTCTTGCTGCTCTCTTGGTAACTTCGAATGTACCGAAGCCAACGAGCTGAACCTTTCCACCCTTCTTTAACTCAGCTGTAACAACGTCTGTGAAAGCCTTAACAGCCTTCTCAGCGTCCTTCTTGGATAATCCAGCCTGCTCAGCGATAGCTGCAACTAATTCTGTCTTGTTCATGTTTAATTCCTCCTGTAATAAATTACAATTTTGATTCGTCTCCCCTTGGAAAACGTCCAATACTAATTATAGATATTTTAACCTCTTTGTCAAGGAAATATGCCAAAAAGTGGCGAAAATAAGCCATTTTTAATAGTTATGTAACTCTGTTTTCAGATTTATTCACCGGCCTGTTCTTCCCCCGGCTTCTTTTCCTCAAGATCGTCAAAACTGTAGCTTACATTTTCTTCCGCCTCGTCTAAAATGACGGTGAAGGATCTGGTCACATAGCCGTTCTTTCTTAAGGTTATGGTGTGGGTTCCGGGCTCCTTCTTTATTGAAACGGGAGCAAGTCCTATATAATTTCCGTCCCAGTAGATCTCAACGCCTTCAGGGGTAGGGATCGTCACATAGTAAGTCACCGTCTCAGTCGATGTCGATGTACTCGTCGAAGTAGAAGTGGACGTTGACGTGCTTGTGCTCGTCGACGTACTTGTGGACGTACTTGTTGATGTCGAAGTCGATGTTGAAGCTGAAGTCGAGGTTGATGTGGACGTTGACGTGCTTGTTCCGCTGCTTCCGTTATCTCCGTCCGAAACATCTCCCTGTATTGGCATCAGTATCGCAGATATCTCATCTGTTTTGTCGTCAACATTGTAATACTTCGTCAGCGTCTTGTACCCGTCGAGGGCAGCCACCAGCTTGTGCATTCCGTAAGTGCTGTATATGGGGGATTTCACATCAACGGCCTTTCCGTCAACCGTTACCTCCGCATCCGCAGGAGAAACAACAAGGGTGTAGCTCTTTTGCTTGACTTCCTTTATATCAACGTCGCTTAGATCAAGTGCCGTCTCTTCGTTTCTTCTTATCTTAATGTCCTTAACGGCTTCCGTTCCCTTGTGGGTTATGCGGATGGTATAATCCCCTTCCGCAACCATCATCATCATTTTTTCGGTGATCTGGTAAATGGTCTTGGGTCCTATCTCGATGAAGCCGCCGATGAAATAATCATCTCCCGTAAGCCTTAAATATCCGTGACCGTTATCAACAACAATGGAATGAACCGTATTTCCGATTCCCCTTAAGGTTATCCGGTCCATGGGATTTAATTCGGAAAGAGAGATCTGCTCGCCGTCGGATACCACATAAGTGGAGCTTGAGACTTTGTAGCTGTCCGCACCTATGGTCAGAGTCTTTGCCCAGTCGTTCACCGTAAATCCCGTGATGTCCTCCTCGGTAAAGGTCTGAGTGGACTGGCAGATGGCGGCAGCCTGTTTTTCATCCTTCAAAAACCAGACATCCACCATATCTCCCACATTTAACTGTGCAATGGAAAGGGCTGTGCCGAACCTGTCCCGAAGGACCGTGGCACCTGTATAGCTTAAGGTGTAAAGCCTTCCTAAGCTGTAATTATAAAAGGTAACCTCCTTCGCATTCTTGCTGATATACGCGATCACCGCGGTATCAAAGGAATCATACGTCCCGGTTTTTGGAACGTACTGCGAAACGGTTACCTCTTTACTTGAATCGGAACGGGCAGAATCCGAGGGCTCATCACAGCCTGCAAAAAGAACAGACATCACGATCATCAGTATGAATATCGATAAGCTCCTTTTTCCTGCCATCATTTCCTCTTATATCATTTTAATGAGTTTTTCCTTGGTGTTCAGAGACGGATCGTCGATCACTGCTGCCAGCAATCTCTCAAGGATCGCTCCGATCTCGGGACCGGGCTTTATCCCCAGTTCAATAAGATCCTTTCCCGACACAGCAAGAGTCTTTAGCGAAACACAATCCTTGTTTCTTACGACCTCTTCGTAGGCTTCACGCAGCTCATTAAGCTGTGCGATCTTTTGTTCCTTCTTGTAATCGCTCTGGGCTATACGGTCGGCTTCGTTGATCTCGAAGATCTCAGGGAAACAATCCTCGCCGATATGGTTGATATACCTTCTTATATATTTGGGATTGGCCTCAATTGTCCAGTCATGAAACTCAACAAACCTGCTTACCTTGGAAATGGTATCGTTGTCAAACTTCAGGCGATGCATTACATCTTTGGCCATCTTTGCACCGACGTAAGGGTGTTTCTTGAAATGATCGATGCCGTTTTCATCCGTGGTCTTTGTGGCGGGCTTTCCCATATCATGAAAGAGAGCCGCAAGCCTTAATACCCTGTCGTTTCTGATATTTTCCATAACAACAATGGTATGCTCACCCACGGAATAACAATGATGCGGGTTGTTCTGCCCTGTCTCCATCATCACATCGAACTCGGGAAGAAAAACCTTTGTGACACCAAGCTCGTAAGCAAGCCTCAGCCTCTCGGGATGATCGCTGACAAGGAGCTTTACCAGCTCCGTCTGAATGCGCTCCGCACTGATCTTTGAAAGGTTCGGCGCCAGCTTCTTTATGGCAAGCTTTGTTTCTTCGTCTATGTCGTAGCCAAGCTGGGCGGAAAAACGAAGGGCCCGAAGGATCCTTAACGCATCCTCGGAAAAACGGTCTTCGGCATTGCCCACGCAGCGGATGATACCCTTTTTGATATCTTCCTGCCCGCCGTAGAGATCCACAAGCCCCCTTTGGGGATTGTAAGCCATTGCATTGATGGTGAAGTCACGCCTTAACAGGTCCTCGGAAAGCTTGTCCGTAAAGGTGACGGAATCGGGATGTCTTGAATCCGCATATTCACCGTCTATCCTGTAGGTGGTGACCTCGTAGATCACATGGTCCAGAAGGACCGATACCGTTCCGTGTTTTATCCCCGTATCGAAGGTCTTCTTAAAAAGAGACTTTGTCTGTTCGGGAGATGCGGAGGTGGTGATGTCCCAGTCGTTTGGCTCGCGATTAAGGATCGAATCCCTTACGCAGCCGCCCACGGCATAGGCTTCAAAGCCTGCTGCCTCCAGCGTATTTATGATCTTTTCAACATTTTCCGGTATCTTTATCTGCATTCTTTACTTAACCAGTCTTACTGTCTCACGGCAGATAGCCAGCTCCTCGTTGGTGGGAACGATCATGGTTACCACCTTTGAGTCGGGAGTTGAGATTACAACCGTCTCGCCGCGAAGTTTGTTTTTCTCGGGATCGATCCTGGTTCCCAAGAAAGTAAGGTACTCGCCCACCATTCCGCGGATAAGGGATGTGTTCTCACCAACACCTGCGGTGTAAGCGATAACGTCAACACCGTTCATGGCTGCGGCATAAGCACCGATGTATTTTGCAACTCTGTAGGAATAAGCCTCGAGAGTTACCTTTGCGTGTTCGTTTCCTTCGTCATAAGCCTTCTCAAGATCCCTGAAGTCGCTGGATACGCCGGAAAGACCGAGAACGCCGGACTTCTTGTTAAGGATGCTTAAAACGTCCTCAGCGGAGATCTTTAACTTGTTTGAAAGGAAGGTTACGATGGCGGGATCCAGGTCACCTGACCTTGTTCCCATGAAGAGACCTTCAAGGGGGGTAAGACCCATTGATGTGTCAATGCTCTTTCCGTTCATTACTGCGGAAATGGAAGCACCGTTACCCAAGTGACAAACGATGATCTTAAGATCCTTTCTGTCCTTTCCGAGGAACTTTGCAGCTTCGTTTGATACGAAGTCGTGGCTGGTTCCGTGGAAACCGTAACGACGAACCTTGAACTTCTCATAATATTCATAAGGAATACCGTAAAGGTAAGCCTTTGGAGGCATTGTCTGATGGAATGCCGTGTCAAATACCGCTACCTGGGGAACGCCGGGCATGATGGAGGTGCAGGCGTTGATACCGATGAGGTTTGCGGGATTGTGAAGGGGTGCAAGATCGTTACACTCCTCGATGGCTTTCATTACTTCGTCATTGATCACAACACTTGAAGCAAACTTCTCGCCGCCGTGAACGATCCTGTGTCCTACGGCATCAACCTCCGAAAGAGACTTGATGACTCCGACCTTTGGATCGGTAAGCTTCTCGATGACCAGCTGAACTGCCTTTGTGTGGTCGGGCATGGGAACTTCGGTAATGTCCTTGTCCCCGCCGGCGGGTGTGTGAGTGATCCTGCTTCCGTCAATTCCTATTCTTTCGCAAAGACCCTTTGCAAGGACTTCCTCGCTGTCGGAATTGATGAGCTGATATTTAAGTGAAGAACTTCCACAGTTGATAACAAGTACGTTCATTTTATTATTCTCCTATTTTAATATGCTCTGCCCCAGTAAACCATCTTCGTTGCGGGCTTTCCGCAGCAAACGCATGTACCGGAGAGATTCTCCTGTTCAAAAGGCATACAACGGCTGGTTACGCCGTATTCTTCCTTGATGGCATCCTCGCAGGCACGGTCTCCGCACCACATAGCCTTAACGAAGCCCTTGGTCTCCTTGAAGTTTTCGATGAATTCCTCCTTGTTGTGAGCTGCGAAGGTGTGGGTATCGAGATGAGCCTTTGCACGGTCGTACATATCCTTCTGAATTGCGGGAAGAAGCTCGTTAACCTTTGTTGCAACATCTGCAATGGCACATTCGATCTTCTCTCTCGTATCTCGACGAACAAGAACACATTTGCCCTCTTCAAGATCCTTGGGTCCGATCTCGATACGAAGAGGCATTCCGCGCATCTCCTGCTCGGCAAACTTGAATCCCGGTCCCTTATCGGAATCGTCAAGTTCAACACGAACCCCCGCATTCTTAAGTGCATCGGTGATACCCTGAGCAGCTTCAAGAACGCCTTCCTTACGCTGCTGAATGGGGATTACCCTTACCTGGACCGGAGCGATCTTGGGAGGTATGCAAAGACCGTAATTGTCGCCGTGTACCATGATCATGGCACCGATCATACGGGTGGTAACACCCCAGGAGGTCTGCCATACATACTTAAGCTGGTTGTCCTTATCGGTAAAGGTTATATCGTATGCTTTTGAGAACTTCTGTCCAAAGAAGTGGGAAGTACCTGACTGAAGGGCACGTCCGTCATGCATAAGTGCTTCAACGGTATAGGTTGCATCTGCGCCCGCAAATTTTTCTTTTTCCGTCTTCTGACCCTTGATCGTGGGGATACACATATCTTCACCGAGGAAGTCGGCATAGACCTGAAGCATCTGCTGTGTCCTTTCTTCAGCCTCTTCCTTAGTGGAGTGGATGGTGTGACCTTCCTGCCAGAGGAACTCTCTTGAACGAAGGAAAGGCCTGGTTTCCTTCTCCCAGCGAACTACCGAACACCACTGATTGTAAAGTCTCGGAAGATCTCTGTAGGAATGAACGTCATCCTTATAAAAATCGGAAAATACCGTCTCTGATGTGGGACGGATGGCAAGTCTTTCCGTAAGGGGCTCTGCACCGCCTGCGGTTACCCATGCAACCTCGGGGGCAAATCCGTTTACCAGCTCTCCTTCCTTTGCAAGAAGACTCTCGGGAATGAGCATGGGCATGTATACATTCTGAACGCCCGTTGCCTTGAATCTTTTGTCAAGAAGTGACTGCATGTTCTCCCAGAGCGCATAACCGTAGGGTTTGATGACCATGAAGCCCTTGATATGTGAATATGCGATAAGCTCTGCCTTAATGCAGACGTCGGTGTACCATTGTGTGAAATCCTCATCCATTGATGTGATCTCGGCCACAAGTTTTTTGTTGTTTTGATCCGCCATTTTGTTTTTCCTCTCTGAATTCGCCTATTTACGCGATTTTTTGCCTTTTTGCATTGTATTCTTTCCTTCTTTTTTTGTCAACCGAACCTCCTTCTTGTCAATACGGACAAGTGCGGCGCCTTCGATTCCCAGAACAAGAAAAATGAAGGGTGTGTTCGTGATCTGCTGGAAACTGAACACATTGTTTGCAAGATAGGATATTACCGCAAGTGCAAAACAGATGTATTCGGGGTTCTCCTTCGCTGCCTTGAAGGAGGCTTTCACGGAAGTGACCATGATACCGATAAATGCCGCCGTACCAAGAAGTCCGATATTTACAAGAAGGGTTATGATCTCGTTATGCGCATTGGTAAGCCTTGCGTTTCCGTAATAATCGTTCCATTCTGCTGAAAGATCTTCAAAAGATATCATCTCATAGAAGAAGGTATCGGGTCCCGAACCCACAAGTTTGTGTCCGAAAGG
The DNA here is from genome assembly GCA_016281385.1 of Lachnospiraceae bacterium. Classification (GTDB taxonomy): domain Bacteria; phylum Bacillota; class Clostridia; order Lachnospirales; family Lachnospiraceae; genus UBA1258. The sequence continues at coordinate 22,879 of JAEEIN010000165.1, forward strand.
AAGATGGAAGAAGGTCTTTACTCCAAGGGACCAGGTCTCTCCACGCTTGCTGGCCCATTCCGAATTGAAAAAGAACACTTCGCTGTCTCCGATGATGGGAAGGGCCCTGCCCGTCAGTGTATTGATGACGATCAGAAGAACAAAAGCCACGAAAATCGCACCGACAGCGATCGCATATACCGCTCTTACGATCTTCATCTTTTCCGTCGGATATTTATCCTTCTTTAATGTAACAATAACATATACCGCTATTACTATAAGAAGAAGAACACAGGATGGAAGTCCCAAAAGTGGCTCCGCATGTCCGGAGGTTATGTTTCTGTGTCCGATATGGTCGGTAAGGGGAATTACGGAACAAACCGTCAGAAGAGAGATGGCGATCTCCAGAAAGCCTCTGAACAGCTTCGCGTCCGTCATGGCAAAACCCAGCAGAACCCCCATGGATACCGCTAAAGCAACATATCCGCTGTCCGATGAGTTCAGCATGATCATGGTAAAGGTCACGGTTGCCGCAGCCATCAGGACGATCTTCTCCCACAGCTTCTTTACCCCCAGGTACAGTCCCCAGATAAGGGGCACAATAACGGAGGTAAAGCCGCAGAACCAGTTGATGTTTCCGATGGATGCCATGAATACCGAATTTTTATCGCCATATTCGTATTTCATGTCGATGGGGGCGATCCCGTATCTGTTCAGCACTCCCCACTGGCATATGATCACAAGTGCTACCATTATCGTTATAAATACGGAAACATGATATATAAGGCATCTTGAAAGAACAAAATACAGCATTACAAAGCACAGAAATGTCATAAGGCCCATGAACCAGCCCTTGGTGCCCCATAACGAACCTTCATAGAACCAGTCATTTAACTGATTTGTTCCGAATGTATTGGTCTTAAACGGTGAAAACAGATGTGAAATAAGGGAAACGACCGCAAAAGCCACAACAAAGATGTCCATCCACATGATGTTCTTATATGCTTTGATCTCCGGCATCGTAAAGCCCCAGAGACATACCCTCAGCAAAAAGAACACGCCCATGACGATGGCAGTGTATTTGGCCGCTCCCATAAAGAAAAGATATTTGTTTGACGCAAGCTGGGAATAACCGTCCTTAAAATAGAAGGGCAGCCCAACAAAAAAGACAATAATAACGGACCATGCGAGCACGTTGCCCGCAAGGTCCAGCAATTCTCCCAGATTTTTAGGTTTTTTTAAAGCCGGTAAGTTCATATCCTTATTCCCCTGAAATTTGTTTTCATACATATTCAGAATAATGCGATACGATGACATTTTCAAGGAAAAGACGATATAAACCTGTCCGTATTTACCAGCGCACGCTCCATCTGTCGCTGTATTCACCGGTTTTTTCGGATCCGGCGGATCCTTTATTTACAGTGTTCCCTTTCTCGTTTTCTTTTTCGATCTTTTCGTTAAGAAGATCCATAAAAAGAGATTCGTCCGCGGGAATATCTACGGTCTCCTTCTTTTGAGAAGAGATATAAGCCGCGTTGCTTATCCTGAGGCTGTTTATGCCCTCTTCTCCGGGAGCGATGAGCTCATCTCCGAAAAGAAGGTGCCTTGTAAAGTTCTTAAGTATCAGGATATGTCCGTCTTCCGTTTCGTTAAATTTCAGAGTCACCTGTGTAACCCTGTCCGCGGGAAAGGCTTCCCCGGAGTTTTCGCAGATCTCTCGCTCGTCATTGTCAAGAAGAAAAAGCTTTAACATTCCGTCTTCCGCCACCGCTTTTCCCATTGTTCCCGATATTTCCAGACGGTTTGTACCGGGATATTCTCCCGTTGAGGTGATCAAAACACCGGTAGCGCCGTTTTCATATTCGGTGTAGATGGTTACATCATCTTCCACGGAAATATTGTGATAGTGACCTTCCCTGCAGAAAGCGCGTATCTTCGTGGGCATTCCCACCGTCCACTGCCAGATATCCAGGTTGTGGGGACACTGGTTCAATAATACTCCGCCCCCTTCGGTGCTCCATTTTGCACGCCAGCCCGCGGAATCGTAATAGGCCTGTGTCCTGTACCAGTTGTTTATGATCCAGACAGAGCGCTTTATTTCGCCCAAAAGTCCGATCCCAACATAATATTTCAGTGTTTCAAAAAGCGGATCCGTACGCTGGTTAAACATTATACCAAAGGATTTTCCGCTGATCTTTGCCTCTTCGTTCATAACCCGGACGCTTCCCGCATCCACCCCCGCAGGCTTCTCCGTAAGCACATGCAGGCCGCATTTAAAGGCCTGCACCGCTATTTTCGGATGATCGTAGTGGGGAGTTGCGATCAAAACGGCATCGACCCTTCCCGAAGAAAGGAGTTTGTTATAGTCAGTGTAAAAAGAAACTCCGCCTTTATAGCTTTCTTTTGCCCACAAAAGACGTTTTTCATCGGCGTCTGCCACCGCAGACAATACAGCGCCTTCTATCCGGCCTTCATACAGCGCGTTCGCATGGGCACTTCCCATATTTCCGATCCCGATGACACCGTATCGTATCTTATCCATGACAGTACCTACTTATAATTACCCACGGTGATCTTCTGTTCCGTAAAATTCTCGACAAAAGAACTCTTTTCATAAAAATGCACCGCGTTATTAAGTATTCCTTCTGCTTTATAGTATTTTGAGTTTTCATCGATGGGCAGGGAGATCGTCCTTTTTTCAAAGCCCGCTGCAAAGATTGCGGTGATAAGCTCTATGGTACGCCTTCCGTCCACACCGGTGATCATGGGCTTTTCACCCTTTTCAACAGCGGTAAGATAATTGTCGATCTCACCCGTATGTCCTTCATATTTAAGCTCCGGTATCGAATCCCAATAATCCTTTAATTTCTTAATGAGTTCTTCGTTCTTTTCAGCCTCGGGGAAACCGTTCTCCATAGGGATCTCGGCCTTCACATCCCATGGCATTGAGATCTTTGCATCGGCACACTGAAGTACGATACCCTGTTCCTCGCCGTGGCTTACAACGGAAGCAAGAACCTCCGCAACGGTTCCGTCCTCATACTTCAAGCATGAAAGGGACAAGTCCTCAACCTCGGCATTGTCATGCATTACATTGGCAAGTACCGCCGTTGCCTCCACAGGGGAACGGCCTTCTATCCAGTTAAGCATGTCGATATGGTGAACCGCATGATTTAAGGTGCATCCGCCGCCTTCTTTTTCCCAGGTGCCTCTCCACCAGAGATCGTAATAAGAATGGCCTCTCCACCATTCGGAATTTATCCTGGCAAGGCAGATCTTTCCCACAAGGCCGGAATCCGCCAGCTTCTTAAGTCTGTAGACTTCGTTTCTAAAACGGTTCTGGGCGATCACGCCCAGAGTCACGTTGTTTCTCTTCTCCGCTTCAAGCATCATGTCGCATTCTTCAAGGCTTGCGGCCATGGGCTTCTCACAGAGAACGTTCTTTCCTTTGTTCATACAGTCTATGCTGATGGATGCATGAACATAGGGAGGAGTACACACATGAACAACGTCGATCTTAACATCCGATGCGAGCATGTCCGTGTGGCTTTTGAAGACCTCACTGTCCAGATTGTATTTTTCCTTTATTGCTTCGGCTTTTTCGGGATAGATATCGCACAGAGCAACAATCCTGCATCTGTCCTTTAATTCCAAAAGTCCCTGTATATGGAGATTGGAAATTCCGCCCGTACCGACGATCGCTACGTTTATCATGTGTTTCCTCCGCCTTTGTTATTTATTTTACTTTCTTTGCCTTCATTTCTGCTTCAACGCAAAGCTGCGCCGCTTTAAAGGCATGTTCCTGAGTCATTGCGTTTTCGGTCCTGTTGATACAGTCAAGGATAAGCTGTCCGAAGAAAGGATATCCGACTTTGCCGTTTACTTCAAAATGCTGCTCCCCGTCTTTATTGACAAGGAATACATGATCGGAAGTTCCGTCATTTGTACCCACATTCACGTATTTTCTCAGCTCAATGTACCCTTCCGTACCTATGATAAAGGTACGTCCGTCTCCCCAGGTTGAGAGTCCGTCGGGTGTGAACCAGTCCACCCTGAAATGCTGGGTGGCTCCGTTGTCGCCTACCAGAACCGCATCGCCGAGATCCTCCAGCTCCGGATATTCGGGATGGTTGTAATTGCCCACTTCCGAATAAGCAACCTGTGCATCTTTGACGTTACAGTAGAATAAGAACTGCTCGATCTGATGGCTTCCGATATCGCATAAGATACCGCCGTATTTTTCTTTTTCATAAAACCAGTCGGGGCGGCCTTTGGGATCTCCTATCCTGTGGGGACCGAATCCGTCGATATGGATGGGGGTACCGATGGCACCCTGCTCTATGAGCTGTCCCGCAAAAACCGCGGACTCCACATGGATACGCTCGCTGTAATAGACCATGTACTTTCTTCCGGTCTCAGCCACAGTCTTCTTTGCCAGCGCCAGCTGCTCAAGGCTTGTAAGGGGCGCCTTGTCGGTAAAATAATCCTTGCCGTGCTTCATCGCCCTTACGCCCAGTTCGCAGCGCTTCCAGGTTTCTGCCGCTCCGCATACCAGCTTAACCTCGGGATCGTTATAGATCTCCTCCTCGCTCTCTGCGATGGTGACCTGAGGATAGGTTCTCTTAAAGGCCTCGGCCTTCTTTATGTCTTTGTCGTACACCCACTTTAAGGTAGCACCCGCCTCTATAAGTCCGTTGCACATTCCGTATATGTGGCCGTGATCCAGCGCGATGGCCGCGATCACAAATTCTCCGGGCTTGACTACCGGGGCGGGTTTTCCCTTCGGTGCGTAATTCATACCGTCTTTGTTGTTCATGTTCTTACTTTCCGTAATAAGCTTCTCTTTCAGCGATGATGGTGTCGATACCCACTTCTCTTAACTCATCCATGTACTCGTTGTATACATCGTCAAACTCGCCGGGCTTGCAGGTGATCATCTTTGTCTGATAATCGTCCCTTGCAATGTTTAAGTCCGTGATAAGATCGGGTGTTGAAGGTGATGTATAGGAAGTATCGTGGTTGATGGTTCCGGCGAGAGCATACTCGTAGTTCTGGATAACATAGCTTTCAAATCCTGGAGCTTCTTTTGCGGTACACTTGTTGAAGTCGTCAACCGAGAAGAAATAACCCTGGTTACCTACAAGGAAGATATCGGTTCTGATCCAGTCCTTATCCTTTGAGTTGTACTCTGCATCCTTAACTACCGGTACACCGTCTATCATATCATAGTGCTCGCCTTCGAAACCATGATAAAGAACGAAACCGCCCTTATCGGTGCACATCCAGTCAAGATATGTCATACATGCTTCAACAACTTCTTCGCTTGCGGTCTTGGGGCAGAATGCGATAAGTCCGCCTGCACCGTATGCGCCTGAATATACATTACCGTCATTTACGTTTGCGAACTGAGGAATGGATACAAAGTCTGCGTCCGGAACATTTTCCTTTAATGTCTTTAAAAGAGATCCGCGGAGTACGTCAACGTTACCGTTTACGCTGTACTCGGTGAATGCAAGGTTACCTGTAACGATAAGGCTCTTGAAATCATCTTCCGCAAGGCTGTAATACTCGGGATGTAAAAGACCTGCGTTGTAAAGCTTGTTCATGAACTGATAGAAGTCGTACATACCGGGATCGTAGTAATCCTGGATAACGTCTTCTCCGCCGCCGCTTACCTTAACTGCTATGGGATCGTTTGCGATCTTTGAGAATACCTGCTTTAAGTTCCACTTGTTCCATACAACGGCACCGGTAACGCCTGTAAGGCCATCGGGGTTGTTGTTGACCATCTTGTCGATGGCATTGTAAAGTTCATCGGGATTTGTAGGGATGGCAAGACCTAACTTATCAAGCCAGTCCTTACGGATAAAGAGGTTACTCTTTGCGGTGGTAGCTCTCTTTGCAACGATACCGTAGAGGTTTCCGTTTCCGTTTCTTCCGATATCAAGAACGTCCTCGCCGATATATGCCTTGATGTTGCGGGCCTGATCTTCGCCGTCGATGAACTCGGAAAGATCCCATGTTCCGCCCTGATTGAAATAATCCTCGGCATAAGCGTATGTGTATGTAAGTGTCAGGTCGGGAGCTGTCTGTGAAGCTACCATTGCCTGCATCTTTTCAACCTCGTCCCATCTGGGAACGGGAATATACTCAACATTGATACCGACCTCAGCCATTGCTTCCTGACAATACTTCGTCCACTTATTGTCGGTGATGGTGGAACCGTCGGGTGCGTTACTTCTGTCAAACAACTCAACCTTGATGGTCACATTATCAAATTTCTTGGAACCATATGTTGTCTGATATTTGCTTGCCGTGGAAGCCTCTTCGGATGTCTCTGTTTTCTTGTTTTCCGTAGAAGAAGTTTCCGTTTTTGTTCCTGCGTCAGAGGCTGAAGTCGTTCCTTCACCCTTTCCGCAACCCGTGAATGACGACAGTACAAGGATCACTGCCAGAACACTCGCCAATACTCTCTTTTTCATGCTTTTTCCTCCATTGTCATGTGTTAAGAATAAAACTGTCTATATCCATCAATGCGCGCTTATTGATCGATAACTGATTTACGGATCAGCCCTTTACCGAGCCGATCATAACGCCCTTAACAAAGTACTTCTGAAGCCAGGGATAGACTACAAGGATGGGAATGGTTGAAACCGCTACCGTTGCCATCTTTAAGGACTGTGTCATTACCTGAGTTCCTATACCCTCAAGGTTGGCGTTTGAGTTGTTTAAGTCCTCTCCGAAAAGAAGACCTTTAAGCCTTAGCTGCAAAGTGTAATACTGAGGTTTCTGTATGTACAGCAGTGCATCGAAGTATGTATTCCAGTAATTTACGGCGTAGAACAGGCCGATGGTGGCAATGATCGGAACCGAAAGGGGAAGGATCATCTTTATCAGCACCTTCATATAAGAAGCTCCGTCTATTCTCGCCGCCTCCTCAAGGCTTTCGGGGATGTTCCTGAAAAATGTCCTCATTACGATAAAGTTAAATACATTTATCGCCTGGGGGATAAAAAGTGCGGGCAGTGTATCAAAAAGATGTACCCACTTAACTACCAGAAAGGTTGGGATCATTCCTCCGCTGAAATACATTGTAAAAAGAATGAGCGAAGTAAAGAATTTTCTTCCCGGCAGATCCTTTCTCGAAAGGGCAAATGCCGCAAGTATGGTAAGAACAAGGCTTAATCCCGTTCCCGCAAAGGTTACAAGAAGCGTTGCCCGCATGGCCTGCCAGATCTGGGTCTTTCCCAGGATCTGTTTATATGCTTCAATGTTGAAATCTATGGGGTAAAAGGTTACCCTTCCCGAAAGCACCGCATTATATCCGCTCACCGAATATGCCAGCACGTTTAAGAACGGATAAAGGCAGATGAACGCAAGTATTGCGATCAGGGCACCGTTTATGAAACGCCCCGCGGTCATTTTGTTTTTCTTCATACCCATAACCTCCTAGATGATACCTTCCTCGCCTATGGCTTTCGCAAATCTGTCGGCGGCGATCAGAATGATGATGTTGATGACAGACTGGAACAGGCCGATGGCTGTCGAATCGCTGTACTTGGCCCTTTCGATACCTATGCGGTAAGTGTATGTACTGATAACCTCCGCAACTTCCCTTACCTTGTCGTTACCGATAAGAAGAGGGGCATCAAGTCCGATACTCATCATCTTTGAGATCTGCAGGATCAGCATCGTAACAATAACGGATTTGATACTTGGAAGGGTTATGTAGATAAGCCTCTGGAATTTGGAAGCTCCGTCGAGATAAGCCGCTTCGTATAAAGACTCATCCACTCCCGTAAGTGCCGCCAGATAAATGATGGTTCCCCATCCGATCTCCTTCCAGACATTACAGATAACGTAGGTGACTATCCACCAGCCGTTGCTGCTCATGAAGGGAATGGTTTCTCCGCCGAAATTTACGATGATGCGGTTTATCGTTCCCGAGCTTAAAAAGAGGTTGTTTGCGATACCGGCAACTACCACCCATGAAATGAAGTGGGGAAGGTACAGTACCGACTGTGTTACCCTTTTGAATCTGTTGGATCTGACTTCGTTTAGCATCAGGGAAACGATGATCGTCAAAGGAAAACTCACAAACAGCGTGGTCAGGTTGAGTACCAGAGTGTTCCTTATGGCGTGCCAGAAATTTTTGCTCTTAAAGATCTTCTGAAATACTTCCAGTCCCACCCAGGGACTGTCCGATATTCCTTTGAATACGTTGTAATTCTTGAATGCTATGGTTATTCCGTACATGGGGATGTATTTGAAAACAATGTAATACGCCATTACGGGCACCAGCATCAGATATACCCACTTATAGTTCCAAACCTTTACGGCTGTCTTTTTCACCCTCCGATACCTCCCTTGCTTTATAACTGAAATATAACATTCAAAATCCGTCATCTCTTACACTGTTTTGCTCTTTTCTTTGCGCCAAATGACTTCATAAATTGGTGTTTTTGTCATGATTTCAGGGATATTTTCGCTTTTCAGTGTATTATTGATGTTGTTTGAGTCATGTTTGAGTCAGATTACGCAATGTTTTCATATTGACCTTTGCAAAGAGGCGGATTACCTTTGTACTAGAGAGGTGTTTTCTTTATTTGGAGGGAATTATCATGAGTTGTAAGGGGTTTAAGAAATACAGCGCCATAAACGGCGATGTACAGTGTGAGATCAAGTCAAAGGATGCGCCCTTTGACTATTCGGATGATATGCATAATCACGACTGCCACGAGATCCTGATCCTTCTTGGGGGTGAGATACGTCTGTATACCGAATATACGGGTCACATGATGAAAAGAGGAGATGTGTGCTTCATTTCCCAGTACATTTTTCATACTGCGGACCTTTTTACGCCCGAAAAGTATGACCGTATCGTTATCAATGTAAACGACGATGTGTTAAAGGCTGCTTCTTCTTCCAAAATGGATCTGCGCACATGTTTTGAGATCGACGATGAGACCCTTCTTCCCACAGTTCATCTTGAAGAGGACGAGCTTGAAGAAGTGATAGGATATGCACGGGAATTGCAGAAAAGTGTCAACACAGCCGCACCGGGATCCGAGATCCTGACGGATGCGTATTTAAAGCTCATAATGGTAAAGCTTACGGAAAAGTATTCGGACGATCCCATGATCCACTGTCCAAACATTCTTCCTCCGATCGTAAGCAAAACTTTCGAATATATAGAGAAGCATCTCACCGAGGAACTTTCCCTGACTTCCCTGGAAAAGGAGATCCATCACAACGGTACCTACATTTCCAGAAGCGTAAAAAAAATATCAGGGCTGTCACTTCAGCAATATATAATCGCCAAAAGACTCGCCCTGTCCTGCAGACTCCTTCGTGAAGGCTATACGCCAAGCGACGCGTGCTTCATGTCGGGATTTAACAATTATTCAAATTTTTCCAGAACCTTCTCGAAGCAGATCGGAATCTCGCCGAAACAGCTCCAGATGTCCTATCGTAACGGAAAGTCCGTGACCTTCGGTGTAAAGAAAGAAGATCGTGACCGAACCTGATCACAGTTTAAAAACCATTTCTTCCCCGGTCTTCGGGTGGATAAAGCTTAATTCTGCGGCTCTCAAGGAAACAAAACGTATTCCCTGCTCTTTGGAGAATGCGATGCTTTCCGGGGAGCCGTATTTTTGATCTCCCAGGATGGGCATTCCGGCATTGGAAAGCTGGAGCCTTATCTGGTGGTGACGTCCGGTCTCAAGATGAACTCTGAGAGTGGCAGTCCTTTCATCCTGCGTCATGGTTTCATAAGAAAGCCTTGCTTCCTTTGCACCCGCTTCTTTCGGTGAAGCCGCAACACGGGAAGTATTTCCCTTCTTCTCTTTGACAAGATGATCCGTAAGTTTTCCCTGCTCCGCAAAATCCGCGGGCTTAAGGACCACCGCCTCGTAGGTCTTTGAAAATGCTTCCTTGGTAAGCTGCGCCGTCAATGCCGCTGCCGCTTCCTTTGTTTTTGCAAAAACAAGGATTCCCGCCACCGGCTGATCCAGACGATGGATCACGTAGATCTCGGGGACCTCTCCTTTTTGCTTTCTGTACTTTTTAAGTTCCGTCTCCAGGTCCGCCTCGCCGACTTTTGCACTTTGTGTCGCAATTCCCGCGGGCTTTTCCACAACCAGGAGATCTTTGTCTTCAAAAATGATATTCATAGTGCACTACATTTTAAAGCGATAACCTACCCCCCAAATAGTCTCGATATATTGAGGGTTAGACGAATCCACTTCGATCTTCTCGCGGATCTTCTTGATATGGACCGTAACCGTGGCGATATCGCCTATGGATTCCATATCCCAGATCTTACGGAAGAGTTCGTCCTTCGTGAATACATGGTTGGGATTTTCCGCGAGGAAGGTAAGAAGGTCGAATTCCTTTGTGGTAAAGGGCTTCTCCTCACCGTCGATCCATACGCGGCGTGCGGTCTTGTCGATCTTAAGCCCACGTATCTCGATCATCTTGTTTTCGGGCTTCGCATTTGTATTTACAAGGCGCTCGTACCTTGCAAGATGGGCCTTAACACGGGCCACAAGCTCGCTGGGGCTGAAGGGCTTCGTCATGTAATCGTCGGCGCCAAGACCGAGACCTCTGATCTTGTCGATATCGTCCTTCTTTGCGGATACCATAAGGATCGGCACGTTCTTTGTTTCTCTGATGGATTTGCAGACATCAAAACCGTCCTTACCGGGAAGCATCAGGTCAAGAACAATAAGGTCGTAATTTCCCTCAAGAGCCTTCTTTTCTCCCGCAAGTCCGTCCGGGCAGGTATCAACTTCAAATCCGCTTAACTCAAGATAATCCTTCTCAAGATCAGCAATGGCATCTTCATCTTCAATGATCAAAATCTTACTCATTTGCGTTATCCTCATACTTTCTTAAAACAAAGTGCATACAGGTTCCTTCGCCTTCTTTGCTTGTGGCGTATATGTAACCGCCGTGATCTTCAATGATCTTCTTAACGATGGAAAGCCCTATGCCGCTTCCGCCTTTACTGGAATTTCTTGAACTGTCGCTTCGGAAGAATCTGTCGAAGATGTTCGGAAGATCCTTGGCGGGAATGCCCCGGCCGTTATCCTCGATCTCGACCTTCACTGCGTCGGCTTCATCCAGAAGACGGATGTCAATGGTACTTTTTTCTTTTTCCTTGTCCATGTATTTCACGGAGTTGGAGATTATATTGTTTATCACACGCTTAAGCTGCTCGGGATCTGCAATGATCCTGGTGTCTGCGGGAACGAAATTGGAATAGTTAAGTTCGATTCCCTTGGATTCAAGCTCCACACCTATGTCTTCGATACAGTCGTTAAAATAATCGGAAATGTTTATTCTTAAAAACGTGTAGGGAATACGGTTGTTATCGATCCTGGAATAAAGAGTCAGCTCGTTTATGAGCCTGTCCATGTCGTTTGCCTTGTTGTAAATGGTACGGATGTATTTGTCCATTTTCTCGGGCGTGTCCGCAACACCGTCCATGATACCCTCCACATAACCCTTGATAGCCGTGATGGGGGTCTTCAGGTCATGGGAGATATTGGTTATGAGCTCCCGGTTCTTCTCCTCGTTTTCGATGCTGCCTTCGCAGTTTTCCTTAAGACGCTGGCGCATCTCTTCGAAATTTTCGTACAGCTCCTTCATATCGCCGTCCACATTTTCGGGGGCGAGTCTGTATTCGAAATTACCTTCTGCGATCTGCTTCATACCGATGCTCATTTCATTGATGGGATAGAAAACTCCCTTGGCAATCCACCTTGTCAGTGACATGGCGATGAGCACCATTATGATGATTATACAGATCGACAGGGAAAACATCAGTCTTCCCGGAACCAGCTCCATAAGGGAATCCGCGCCTGTCTGCTCCAGCTTTATCATTACCGTTCCCACGATGATGAAAGCCAGGATAAACAAAACGATGGGCAAAGCCGCTATGCATAAAAATGTGACGTACAGTCTGGTCTTAAGTTTCATTGTTTTTCCCTCACCATGGTGCTATTTTAACACACCTTTTAAAAAGAATAATAAAAATAACGGGATATAAAAATAAAATAACTATAAACTCGTTGTTTTTGCGGGATTTGTTAACAATTTGTTTTAAAGAAATGATATAATCGAAATCAGCAAAAAACCACAAACAATGAAGGAGGGTATTTTATATGGCAAAGTATGTATGTCCTGTCTGCGGTTATGTTCACGAGGGTGACAATCCCCCCGCAGAATGTCCCGTATGTCACGTATCAGGGGACAAGTTCAAGCTGGTTGAGGGCGAGATGAAGCTCGCTGCCGAGCACGAGTTCGGCATTTACGCAAAGACGGTTAAGAACAACCCCGATATCACGGATGAAGATAAGAAGTTTATTTTCGAACAGTTAAAGGCTAACTTTAACGGCGAGTGCTCGGAAGTTGGTATGTACCTTTGCATGGCACGTATCGCTCACAGAGAGGGTTATCCCGAGATCGGTCTTTACTGGGAGAAGGCAGCTTACGAAGAGGCTGAGCACGCAGCCAAGTTTGCAGAGCTTTTAGGCTCCGAGCTTGAGCCCAAGATGACCTCTTCCACCAAGGACAACCTTGCATGGAGAGTTGACTGCGAATACGGCGCAACCCAGGGCAAGTTCGATCTTGCAGCATGTGCCAAGAAGAACAACCTTGACGCCATCCACGATACGGTTCACGAAATGGCCCGTGACGAGGCAAGACACGGCAAGGCACTTGAAGGATTACTTAACAGGTACTTTAAATAAAAAGCAACGAAGGAACGGGATGTCCCCGTTCCTTCATTTTTTATTGCATTTCGATATCCTTAAAAAGATTAACAAGAACACTTACAACGCTTTCTTCAACCTAAATAGTACCCTTCCCCCATTTTTCTCGTTAGCGAGTTCAAAAATTTCATCTTGCTGCAGCAAAAGGCTGCTGGGATTTCTGCCAATAATAATATACTGGTTGTTCATATCTCCGGCGATGTATTGTCTCAATGAATCGTCCAAAAGAATGTCAGCATTATCAATAACAAACAGTTTTTCTTTAGCTTTTTTCAGAGAATTTTTGTATCCTTTGTTCTGATCAAGATAATTAAAACACTTTATTCTTTTATCTTCTGCTGATAATTCCTGAAGAAATGAGAAAACAGCAGACTTTCCGACCCCGGAATCCCCGACAATAAATGTTATATTCTGTGTCAGGTCAAAATCCACTTGATATGATGTATGTCTTGTAACTATTTTATCTGTAATCACCGGTTTAATCTTCATCTGACCACCACTCCTTTAAAGCATCGTAAGAATCAAATTCAAGATTGCTTTTTTTACCCACCGCAATTACTTTTGTCATTTCAAAAGAAATGAGCGGATAATCACAGGTAATATTCCCCTCTTCAAGGGTATAGATCACATCTAATGCATTTTCTCCGCATTCTCTGATATCAAAAACCTTGTCAGTATTATAAATAATGTTGAGGACTGTCTTGCATCCTGTAGAAAGCTTATCAATATTCAAGATTCCGCCATCAAAACGTGACTTTATGGTGTATTTATTCACCAGCTGTGACTGATCTATTTTTTTAATTATTTCTTCAGCTTTTTTATCCAGTTTCTCGACTGTATACTTATTAAAAAAAACATCATTCAGTTTAATAAGATCCATATCTTTGGGTATTGTCTTTATTTTGTATACTGTAATCATAAAAGTCCCACCTCACTAAGTGAATTTTGAAGTGCAGAATGCATTACAATTGTTTTTCTCTTCGTCTCAGAATTCAGGTGTTCTCCATCCAATCCGCAAATATCATCAGCCTGTCGTTTTGTCCAAGTACAGCAGTCCTCCACAAAACATTCCCCCAGTTTGCTCTTCGTAGTGGCAAATCCGGTATTTTTTGTTATATCTTTTATCAGCAAAGACGCTAGCTGTTCCGAGTTCTTCGTAACATCATACTTTGTCAACTCAAAAAAGCGTTCTTATTCCTCGGGACTAATACCTTCGGCAACCATTCGTAAAAATATTTCACGTGCCGCAAGGAATTTAGTTCTTTTTGTTTTTACCGGACAATTATATCTTTATCTAATGTTTCAAATATTTTGAGCCAAAATTCATATCCGGCTCCGGTGTCTTCACACCATACATATTTACTCATCAAAAACGCCCCTCTTACTTTTTTTCAATTTCCATGCGTTCAAGTGCAAAACTAATACTAAGCATCAGAATATCATTTCTGGTTCTTCCGGTTTCTGCCGCGACCTTATCAAGATCCGCCAGCATATCTTTGGGCATTCTCATAGAAACAACCGCTGTCTCACCAGTATACTTTTGTTGTTCGATAACTAATTTATCCGATCTATTCAAATTTCCACCTCATTTTGGCAATAGTTCGTGTAATACAAATGTATTATTTATGAATAATATTACCATGTTCATCTCACTTTTACAATCGCTTGAAGTGCAATTTTGCCAAAAGTAAGATGGCCGTGTCATTCGACACGGCCATTTATATGTTTTAAAACCTATTGTTTCATTACTGCTCGTTCTTTAACACTCTTTTCCTAAGGAAGCTGATACATCCAAGTCCTCCGACGGAAACAAACAGCAGGAAATACCAGATGCCTGCGTTATCTGCATCTCCCGTCTTTGGAGCGGTCGTTACCACGCTGTTTGTTTCTTTTTTGTCCGTATTGTCATCTGCGGGTGTACTTGCCGCCTCACTTATAACAACCTTTACACATGCTTCCGCGCTGTCCCAATGAGTGGAATCACCCACTGCTTTATACCATACATAGTAGGTTCCGGCATCGGTGGCTTGGGGAATTGCTGTACTCCAGCCGGGTTCCGGAGCATTTTTTGCATCCTTACCGATCACATACTGCATTGTTCCGCCATTAAGTGTTGAATTATCAACAGTCACCAAAGGCTTCGCAGTGCCGTCGTAGGTGCGGTCGTTAGCCTTGACGGTGGCAGGTACGGCCGTTTCTTTGTCAGTGATCGTCACTGTGATTGGCGTAGCGGCAAGGGCTTTATAATTGGTATCCTGCGCTACGGTGACATTTACTGTCACAGTACCCATATCGGAGCCTGAAGTCAGAACGCTTCCATTCAGCGAGCAGCCGTTTGTCTCGCCGCTTATTTCATAGCTGACTACCCCTGTTGCCTCATTAAGGGAAACATTATTTTTCAGATCGACGTTATTTCCGCCCACCATAACATTCGCTGTGCCGGTAACTGTTGCCGGATTGTCTGCCTGCGAAATTGTTACATCTAAATAAGCACCCGAAGAAGCCTTATAATCGGCTGCCTCTGTAACGATTGTTTTATACCAGACTCTGTAGGTTCCCGCATTCGTCTGGGCAGATGAGTCCTTCCAAAGCTCGCTGTCATCGGAAGGTGCGGTTGTCACATCAGTACCGGTTATGGCATATTTAACCGTTACTCCATCCGCCGTTGCGGGAGAAGGAGTTACGAGATTCTGTGCATTGCCGGAATAAACAAGATTTTCAGCCGCCTTGAATCGGGTGGCGAATTTTACCTGTGTCCATATAACATTGCCATTACTGTCAAGAGTTTCTTCCTGACCATAATAGACCTTTTTATCCTTCATATCGAGCATGGCGAGCTGAAAATCAGGGTAATACTTTCCCCCTGTAGTTGTCCACAAATAGAAATACAGCCTGTTATCCGTATCTTTCGGAACCTGACCTTTTGTAAACTCAAATGTATAAGAACCTTTATAAGGACTGGAATCACTGCCGTTAACACTGACAAAATCCATTTTATCAAGGACATTACTCATAGTGCTGTCCTTATTTCCGGCTGTTTCCCAATCTATGTTCTTAAGGCTGTCCTCATAAGAGTAGCTGGATGACCCATAGTAGGATACATATTCGCTCGAGCCACGGTAAATAGGTGCTTTGGTTACTACTACTGCGTTAGAACCGGTACCATATGGCCATTGCCACTTTACTGTTATCGATGCAACGCTGCTATTGTCGTCATGTAATGTCACATCTCCGACCTCAGGTTGAAAATGAGCATAGTCACCTGCATAAGCTTTCATGCTCATACCCGGCATCAGCCCGATCACAAGAGCGAGGCTGAGAAAAGCAGCGAATAATTGTTTCTTCTTCAATTTCATTATCATGTCTCCCTTCGGCGTATTCTAACAGCTAGCACTTTACCCCCCCCCTATTAAATGAAAATTAACACAATTGTAAGATGTATCATGTTAATATTTCGTTGCCAGAAGGGATTTTTGATATATGCATATGAATTTAAACAATATCAAAAATATTATCTTAAAAGCAAAAAACTGCATATTATCAAACCGGCAAAGAACCTTTTACTGCGTAGTCTCTGCGGCACTTGCAATAATAGCGTTGTTCTCCGTGATCAGCATCATAAGGATACGGCATAGAAGTGCTATACAGCTTATGGATGTATCAAAAACGCAGGAGCTCTTCACCGTCAGCAAGTCTGCAGAATTAACTGCAAAGGATCTGTCCTTAAATGACATATCATCTTCGGATGATGTAAAGCTTCCCCTTGTAACAGACGAGACCACAAATGAACCTGACGCATGGTATCTTAGCATCGACGTGGATTTGGAAGCGCTGAGTGAACAGAATACCGATATTGTGGGATGGATCTACTTTGAAAATGAGGAAAGCATAAGCTACCCCCTTCTTTTTTCCGGTGATGATCATTACCTTAGAAGAAACTATCTTGGTGAAAAGGATGTCGCGGGCTCAATCTACATTGACGGTCATAACGACCCTTCGCTCTCCGATGCCCACACTCTGATCTACGGCCACAACATGCGTAATCTTTCCATGTTCGGAAATTTAAAATTATACAGGAACGAGGAAGGTTATTATGAAGGCCATCGGTATTTCCAGCTTATCACCAAAGAAGCGGCTTACCGTTATGAGATCTTCTCATATAAAGAAGTGGAAGTTCTGACCGGAGGGATCTATACGATATGGCATTATGTGGATGATGATTTTAAGGAATTCGTAAAGAATGAAATAATCGCCGGAAGCTATATCGATGCAGAGCTTAATGTAGAAAATGATACGCACATAGTTACGCTGTCTACCTGCACTTATGAAAACCCTGACAACAGGTTTACTGTGAGTGCAGTAAGAGTGGACGAGCATAAATGGAAATAATGCAGCACCCTCCCCACATCATTCTGTGAGGAGGGTGTATATTTTTACTCTATTTTCTTTGCTTTTATGTCAAACTTGACAGTCTTTGTGCCGCCACACCGGTCGGATATGCCTTTTATCGTAACGCTTGCCTTGCCCTTCTTAACGTTGTTCTTGTAACTGTCTTCTACGATCACATAGTCAACGCCGTGAATGAGCGGCTCTCCGTTCTTTCCGAATTTAACGACTATGTCTTCGCTTCCGATGGTCACGGGCTTTCCGCCAAGATAGGTCTGTGCGTTTATCGTTACCTTTGCCCCGGATATAAGCCTTTCAACGAATCTGAATTCGCCGGTTGCGGTTCCGCTGTAATTTCCTTTTCCGGTAACGGTCACAAGGATCGTTGTGCCTGTTGGAATGATGTCTGTTGCTTCAACCACCGAGCCTTCCGCTCTTGTGACATTTTCTCCGGTCGTCTTATCCTTTACGATCGTGTCGTTCTTATAAGTATAAACAAAGGTTTTCTCATAATCGGTCTTTACTTTAAGTGCTTTTCCCGAATCAAGATCCGTAAGTTTGACTGTTGTCTTACAGATTCCTGCCTTATCCTTATACAAAACATCGCTGACAGAAAGTATTACCGAGGGGTCCGAAAGCGCCTTGCCGCTTATCGTAAAGGTCTTTTCGATCGTTCCCTTAAAGTTTCCCTTTCCTTTGATCGTTGCTTTTGCGACATTTTCGCCTGCGGTCAGTTTTGTATTGTTGCTGTGTTTAACCGTATAATCTTTTCCTTCGGAAAGGACTGTCTCGTCCCCGTCAGGATCCGTATAGGTAAGCTTTATGAAAGGCTTCGCCCCGCCTTTTGCATAAAGCGAAGTGCCGGTATAGTTTATAAGCGAAACCTTATCTCCCGCTATATCATATGCGGCAATCTTAAAGGTCTTGCTGAAGCTTCCCTTATATCCGCCGATTCCGGTAAAGGTTACCTTTGCTTTACCGGGAGATACGTTGTTTTTATAAGAAACAACATAATCCGTACCCTTTTTAAGAAGTGTCGAAATGCCTCCCTTTGTATAATAAAGGTCGATTCCGTAATTATCGGATCCCGTTTTGGGCCCAGCGGGTTCGTACGCGTATCCCGTATATTCAAAGGTTTTTGTTTCTGCATTATAGAAATCTGAATACGAGACATCAAAGGATCCCTTACTCTTCTCAAGATTCGTCACCGTAACGTTCTTTGAAACGGAAACGGCATTGATCTTAAAGGTCTTTCTGAGGGTTCCTTTATATTCTCCGATTCCTTCTATCAGAACTTCGGCTGTTCCGGCAAGCAGGTTGTTATCATAAGAAAGCTTATAATCCTTGCCGTATACAAGGACCTTTCCGCTGCTGCCCTTCTCCTTAATGACAAGAGTGTAATCTTTCCCGTTATTAACGGCTAACGTCTCATCTTCCGATGGTGTCCCCGCAAGAATTATCTTTTTACCCGAATACGTCTGATCCGGTATCTTTGATACCTTCACGTTTGAGATAAGCTTTGCGGAAGAATCCGTGACGACATTAAGGCAGGTCGTCTGCGATTTGTAGTTGCCCATTCCCGTAACAGTGATCTTATAACTTCCGGGAGCGATGGCATCCTCTTCATAGGAAAGGGAATAATCCTTTCCTTCCTTCAGTTTGGTCCTCTTTCCGGAAAGCTCGTAATAGATTTCGGGCTTTCCTTTTCTGACACTTCCGTTGTACGAACTATATGCATCAATTATCTCTGCTCCGGAAATATCCAGGGGATTAATCGTAAATGTTCGTGTCGCCGTTCCGATATAATTACCCTTTCCTTTTACGGTAACCGAGGGCGCTATGCTCTTGCCCTTTGAGTTTACCGACGTTGGATTACCGGCATTTTTGTTGTTTTTATATGAAACCGTATAGTCGGAAGAAGAAAGACGCTTACCCATGTAATAAACATGTATTTCCGGCTTTATAGCCGCACCGCTGTAGTCGTATTCGCCGATCTCTTCTATCCATAAGCCCAGATTGACCACCGAGAAAGAAACGGGAATGACAATCTCCATACCACTGCCGGTTTTAAGAGTTACGTTATCCGAATAATCTCCGTAGTTAAAACCTTGCTTTGCACTTACAGTTATCACGTTGCTTTCACCGGTCTTAACTGGCGCAGTATTATAGGATACATCATAATGCTCACTGATCACATCCGTGAACGCCAGGCTTAAATATCCTGTATTTGTTATCGTAATACTCTTAGAAACCGTATCCGTATATCCGGGTTCGACCATTCCAAGATCGATTCTGTCGGAAGAAAGTTCATATCCGCGAAGGATCATATAGTGTGCGTAAAGCGTATGATCCTCCATTTTGGTCACTTTCGTATCGGAATTTACCTCGTCTCCGTCTTCTGATGAAGTGAACCATCCTAGGAACTGATATCCATCCTTCTGTGCTGAAGGCAAGGTTCCATATGTTCTTGCATAAACAACATCTACGGAGTTTTCGGATACCGAACCTCCGGTTGCGTCAAGTGATACCTTGCAGGCTAATTCGCTTATTGTCTCTTTACAGGTTACGGAGCCAAAATAATTGCCCTTTCCGGCTAAGGTAATGGTATATTCGCCGGGTTCCCTGGGATCCTCTGAATATGAAAGCGTATAGTCCGTGTCCTCGGCCAATCTGACTTTCTTATCCGAAAGAACAAAGTACACCTCAGGTTTTCCTTTGTGAACCTCTCCGTCATATACTACTGACAGATCGTCAATTTCCGCTCCGGAAATATCTATAGGAAGTATAGTGAATTTTCTTTCGGCACTTCCTGAAAACTTACCCTTACCGACTACCTTTATGACAGGCGCTGACAGGTCAGATCCGAAAACATCGCTTCTGCAGGCATTTATATTGTTCTCATATGAGACGGTATAGTCATCTGCAGAAATTTCATTTCCGTCATAATAAACTTTTATATCCGGCTTGATCTCTTCACCGGTATATACAAACTCCGTATCCGAATCAATCCGAAGGCCGACTTCGTGAGGAAGAACAACAAGACTTACCTTTATACACAGGGAGGCATTTTCTTCTGTCCTTATTTCAATCGCTCCGTTATACTCGCCCGGAACATTAGATACATCCTTTTTTATTTCAATACTAAGCTCAAGTGTTTCTCCCGGCTTGATCGACGCATTTTCAGAAAGATTATGCGTAAAGAAATTAGAAGAAACATCTACATCCGAAATATGAACGGATCTGTTACCGGCGTTGGTAAGCAGGATCGTGCTCTTTCCGATATTTTCAGCATATTTGGGCACATTTCCAAAATCAGCTTTCGTTGTATCGGCGGTAAGATCGATCATCGGATTCTCATTTGAGATAAGAATATCCTTAACAATCTCTCCCGAAGCATTGATGGGCTTCCTGAAGGTTTCGCCACTCCTTTGGTCTATCGCTACAATATCGCCGGTCGAGGGCTGCATCATATTAAGCTCCTCGGAAACGATGATCACACCTTTATTAGCATAAAGTGCCTCCCGTGTAGCCGCAGATGCATAGAGTTTTCCTGATTTTACGTTTATATTTCCATTGGACGAATACAGGGCGTAATCATCCTGTGATACCACCTTGATATCGCCTCCGCTTATATCGATATCGCCGTCGATCAATATCTTTCCGTAAACCGTAAGCTTTCCTGTTTCGGCTCCAATGATCGACAAACTATACGCATTTGATTCATCGCAAACTATACCTTTACATGAGGCATTATCATCTTTTGATACTACGATCGTTGCATTATCGATAAGAACATATTCCTCGTTCGAATTTAACGAAGAGGCGCTTACATCACCCATTAAAAAGAATCCAACCGATAAAAATATATCGATGCTGACTGTGACGTCCTGATCTGTGATCAGTTCAAGAGCTTCGTTATAATCACCCTTTTGAAGAGCCAATTTAGGAATGACAGTGATCATCCTGCTCTCACCCGGATCAATCGCTTCGGTCCGGAATGATGCCGTAAAGGAATTGGAGCTTACATCGGTTATTGAAATCGGTTCAATTCCCGTATTCTTAACGATGAAAGTACCTGTGACGTTATCGGTATGTCCCGGCTCTACATATCCAAGGGCGACAGACCCAACGGATGCTTCCAGATTGTAAATGGTCAAATCCGTATGCCAGTGAGCATATAAAGTAATATTCGCCGGCGTTACAACATAGGATTCCGCAGTAATCTTTTCTCCATCGGTTCTATCCGTAAACCAGCCAACAAAGTCATAATTCTCTCTGACAGGTACCGGTAATTCTCCGTACTTTTCGTTAAACGAAACATCCATTGAGTTTTGCGATACCGATCCGCCGTTTGCATCAAATGTAACGGTATAAGTATTTGGGCTCCAGATTGCGTACATCGAAAATGACGTGTTTTGCGGATCCGCAGGGCATGGTATCTTTGTTCCGGGCGTATAAATCGTATCATCACCGTCAGGATCAAAAGACCATCCAATAAAGGTATATCCGGATCTTTCACACTCATTTTCAAAAAGTGTTATCTCTCCCTGAGATGATTTAAGATCAGACATAATATCTGTGGGCGGATCGGAAGGCGTATTTCCATAAAAGGTGATACTGTATTTAACATCTTCCCACTGAGCATAAAGCGTCAGAACTTGACCTGAAGCGGCAGCATCTTTGATGGTTGCTCCATCAACAAAAGAATCCCCGTTTCCGTCAGGATCGGTGTTCCATCCTGTGAAGAACCATCCTTCGCGTACAAATGCATTCTCCGGTAATTCGATCGTTTCACCCGTGGATACATCAAGCATAGGCATGGTTCCGCTTGTACTTCCGTTACCGTCAAAACGGATACGATACCTGTTGCTGGGAACAGCGTTTTTTGTGAAAGCTTTTACGCATATGTTTCCTATATCTGAGAAACTGTAGATTACAGAAGAGGGTTCTACCCACCTATTATCTGAATATACAAAGCTTTCTCCGGCTGTGCTCTCACAATAAAAATCTATCCAGGTATTATAAGTATGTCCGGACTCAACATCAACGTACTTATTTCCTTCCGTTTCAACAACTACCGAAAACCGGGTGTTTTTTGCCATTAAAACGGGAGAATCCAGATTTATAGTGTAATATCCTGCGTAAGTTGTTGTTCCTGACATCGTGGACACTAAAGTTCCCGACTCAGGCTCACCCTCTTTAACATTTTCATAAATCTTTATGGTATATGGCACATCAGATGCCTCGGATATGGCAAAGGAAACTGCCGTTAACATTTCTTCGGCCGTAGCTTTGATCGTAAATATATTAGCGACTTTATTTCTATTGGAGCTAAAGGTTTCGACACATCCGTCATACTGATAATTGTTATCATATGTATCTGCAGGAACAAAGATCTGCTGATACATATTCCTGCTGTTAAGGCTCTCGTCATAATATGATATCCACATATAGGAGTATCTGGACATTTCTGAGCGAGTTGTCCAGCTGTTTCTTAAAAGCCAGGCTCCGTTTCCCTCCGGCAGGATTCGATTGCCGGATACGTCAGTTAAAGTTGAGCTAAAGTTCTCGGCGGGAAAATCATCATCCCAGCCAACCAAAGTTATTGCATGGTTCGTTTTTGTATTAAGCGTATAATAACTGTTATACTTTGAGTCGTAATATATATCGCTATAATAGATACTTCCTGCTACCGCACCGGATTCCATGATTGCTTCCTTAACCCCATCCCTGTTTGTGACAGAATCAAAGATCCTGACATCCTTAAGAATGGCAGCATCATCGTACGCATACATATCATCGGGATCATCCGGCAGAGGACTGTAATGAGGGTATTCAAGGGCGCTCTCTTCCGTAGCACCCATCCATGTGGCGAGAGCTCTCCATGTAAATACGTTATTTCCGCCTCGCTCCATGTAATTCATGGTACTGGAGGTGTTCCCTGCAATCTCACCTGATTGAAGCTTTAAAGCTGTACGGTCACCATGTGTTCCTCCCAGAGGATCTTCAACAGTATTGTAGAAGAAGTATGCAAGTGCAAATTCGCTGTAATCTACTTTTGAA
>JAEEIN010000166.1 GCA_016281385.1 Lachnospiraceae bacterium
CTCGATCTGATTGTCGATCTGGGAGATGGCAAGTACCTGGCTATTGTAGAATTCCGGATCGTCATAGCACTCAAGATCCATGTCCCTTGCCTTTTCATAAAGCATCATCTTGATCTTTTCACGGACCTTCGGACGCTCCTTCGGTCCAACGTAATCGG
The DNA here is from genome assembly GCA_016281385.1 of Lachnospiraceae bacterium. Taxonomy (GTDB): domain Bacteria; phylum Bacillota; class Clostridia; order Lachnospirales; family Lachnospiraceae; genus UBA1258. Next base: position 159 of record JAEEIN010000166.1, read on the forward strand.
CCTGATAAACCGTAAAGAACATTCCCAGGGTGATCAGCGCTGCAAGAAGAAGAATGATCCCCGCAACATGCTTAAAGGGATATCCGAATTCAGCCGCCTCCAGAACGTATCCTATAAGCACCGTGTGCTCGAAAAAGATGGATACCTGTCCTCTTACCGCATCCGCCGCCTGACAGATGACAAAGGAAGGGGAAGCTTTAAACATCAGCTTCAGCATAAAGAAGTTGTTGGAAAATACCTGTTTTACGGACTGTTTTGTTTTTTCTCTTTCTTCTTTGGGTACGTACTTCATTATGCGATCACCTCCTCTTCGTTCTCTATTGCGAGGTAGTTCATCGCCTGTTTTTTGTACATTGCGGCATAGCTTCCGTTTTTCTCCATAAGCTCTGCATGGGTTCCCTCCTCAATGAGGGTGCCGTTCTCAAGCATAAATACCTTGTCACAGTTCTTTACGGAGGAAAGTCTGTGGGAGATAAAGAGCATGGTATGGTCCTGTCCCTCTCCTATTATGCTGTTGAAAAGCTCATATTCCGCAATGGGATCAAGGGCACTTGAAGGCTCGTCGAAAATCTTCATGGGTGCATCCTTGATAAAGGTTCTGGCCACCGCCACCTTCTGGCTCTCTCCGCCGGAGAGGACGGCTCCGTTTTCGTCAAATTCCTTGGTCATGACGGAGTCAATACCATCGTCAAGAGCTTCGATCCTTTCAAGCACATCAGCCTTTTTGAGGGCTTCCTTTACAAGCTCGTCCTCATTTTCATAATGTCTGCCCATCAGGACATTTTCCTTTACCGTCATTCCAAAAAGTTTGAAATCCTGGAATGTGGTGGCAAAGATATCTCTGTAAGCTTTAAGGTTATAGGTCTTTATATCCTTGCCGTTATAGAGAATGACTCCCGAATCGGGATCGTAAAGCCTTAACATCAGTTTGATGATGGTTGTTTTTCCTGCTCCGTTGTGACCTACAAGGGCAGCGATCTCACCCTTGTTTATCTTAAAGGAAAGATCGTGGATGATCTCCTTATCCTTATAGGAAAAAGAAACATTCTTAAATTCCAGGCTCTTGAAATCCGCTTCCGGCATTTCACCGTCGAGATCCTCGGGGATCTTCTCCTCATACTCAAGAAAACCCTTCAGATTGTTTATGAACATGCCGTTTTTAAGGACTTCCATGACATTTTCAAAGACCCTGATGAGGATCCATGTCATGGCGACCATCAAGCTGGTCATGATGGTCAGATCGGCAAGAGAGATCGTTCCCGATACTCTGTTTCTGTAAATGGCATAAAGGAGAACGCCTTCAAAAATAACCGTAAAGGTAAATGTGATGCGCCAGAAGTTCATGTTGGCGTTCTTGAAGGCATACTTATGCGCGATCTTAACATTATCCTTCGTGGCTTCTCCGTACTGTTTCCTTAAAAGGGAGAATACATTTGAAAGTCTTATTTCCTTGGCACCGTCGGGAAGGTACATCATACGGCTTACGTAATTCAACACCTTTTCGTTTGGAGCCTGCTCCTGATATCTTTTAAACTCATATCTGTTCTTGAGATTACCAAAGAGGAAGTTTCCGATAAGAGGTGAGATGATGAAGAGCATCGCATAATGGTCGATCTCATACATCATGTAAAACACCGATGCGGAAGCAGCGGTACCGATAACGGCTCCGATCATGCCTCTGATGATCGCAGTGATCTTCTCCTCCGCTCCGTCCATTGCCATGGTGTAACGATTGTAAAAATCCGGATCCTCGTAGCAGGACAGTTCCACGTTTTTTGCCTTGGCATAGAGTTTTTTGTATATCCCTCCGAAAAGCCTGTTGGTCTTGAGAGGATAAACCACATTGTCCACATAGCCCGTATATATAGCCAGCACGCAGAATATCACCCCGCATATGAGGATAAACCTCAGTATTTCCGAAAATTCCCGTCCTTCCGACAGATCATTTACGATGACCTTCATAAATACACCGTCGAAGAATACCCATTCACTCTGTCCTATGAGCCACAGGATAAATGTGTGAACGATAATGCTTGGGCATATCTCTGCCGCAAGCTTCATGGCGAACCACGAGTTTTTCATCGTCTGTGCAAAGGACAGTTTTTCTTTTTCCTTAATGTTCTTTTCCTTCACCCTTACTCCCTTCAACGTACCATTCCGTACTTTTTATAGGCCTTGGCCCATTTTGATATTTCTTTCTTTTTAGCGTGATTCTTTATGTTTTCCGCCCCAAGGTTCTTGTAAAGCATGAGCCTTTCCCTTGTAAGCTCGCCGCTTTCAATTGCGGCCTTAACGGCACAGCCGGGTTCGGTATCATGTCTGCAGTCGCTGAACCTGCACTGTGACTCAAGTTCCCTGATATCTGCGAAAGTATCGTCGATACCTTCCGAAACCTCTGCCATTCCTATCTCTCTCATTCCGGGAGTGTCAATTACGGATACTCCGTTCTTAAGCTTGATGAGCTGTCTGTGGGTGGTGGTGTGTCGGCCTTCGGAATCGGATTCTCTGATCTCCGAGGTCTTCATTATCTCCTCCCCGGCGATGCAGTTTATAAGAGTTGACTTTCCCGCTCCAGAAGATCCCAGCAGGCATATTGTTTTTCCCGAAACAAAGTACTCTTTAAGTTCGTCGATACCTATTCCGTATATGGCGGATATAGCATGAACCCTTATCCTGTCCGATATGGATTCCACTTCTCTTATGTACCTCCCCACGTTGTTGCAAAGGTCGGATTTTGAGAGGATCACCACCGGTGTTGTTCCCCCCTGAAGGGCAACGCTTGCGTATCTGGCTATGCGGTTATAACTGTAATCCTCATTAAGTGAAGTTACGATAAAGGTATAGTCCGCATTGGCTACCATATATTGCATAACGCCCGTTTTTGATTGATCGGGCCTTTGTAAAAAGCTTGTTCTTTCCTTAACTTCGGTTATCAGGGAATCCCCCTGTGGATTGTAGATCACATACACGTAATCTCCCACCACGGGCTGTGCATCAGCTTCCGCTTCGTAGAAGCTTCCTTTAAGCTTCGCCAGGACCTCCTTATCATCAAGGTCCAATAAAAAATAATTCTTTCTTACTTCGATCACTCTTGCGAGTTTTTCATTCTCTCTGTTCATTTCAAGTCTCCGTTTAATGTTGAATGTTTAAAGTTACACTGCGTATGGAGACCCGGAATTTCCAAAAATATATAAAAAAATACCGTGACACAAGGCCACGGTATAATAAATACAAGTTTATGATCCTTAAGGATTAAAAACACTGAACCGAGGTCTTCATACATGATCTGATCGCAATTTCTGCTGATTCATAATGAGTGGTTGTTCTCATACAATAAAACCTCGCTTTCTTCAAAATTTTTAATACAAATAGGACTTTATCAGAAACAATAACAAAAGTCAATGCAAAATTTTTTGACAATTTGACGTATAAAACCCGCTGATTTACTTTCCCTATCCCCTTTTCCCCCAAAAAACTACGACGGTTTCTTTGTAAGATACAGAATATATGTATCGTTAAACACGATCCTGTCCCCTGCCTCAAGAACCGCGTTTTTCATCTTTTTAAAGAATTCGGAACGGATCGGTTCGGGGATCACAATATGATCGCAGTGGGTTCCCGAAAACTGAACATATTCATCCGCGGTGAATATCCTCTGTCCCTTAAACTCATGCCGGTCAACATCAGAAAAACCGTACTCAGGTGCTGCGGTATAGCTGAATTTTCCATGGGTGTACGGAATATCAGGCTTGTAATATACATCGTAAAGAGCCTGGATCTTATCATACAACGCCTCGTTATCCGACCTGTATTCCGAGGAAGTAAGCATCATGGCCAGTGTTCCGCCGGGCTTAAGAAGCTCAAAGGTCTTGGAAAATGCAATGTCCTGAGGGATCCACTGGATCGTTGCTGCAGAATAGATCATATCAAACTTCATATCACCGAAATCATGGGTGATAAAATCATCATTCACTATATTGAAATTGGGAAGCATTCCGTACTTTTCCTTCATCTTGCGATAAAGATGCTCACCAAGCTCGATGGCATGGTATTCGCAGCCTGTACGAAGCACCGGCTCCGTTGCCTGACCGGTTCCCGGTCCTATCTCAAGAACTCTCTTTCCGGGGCCGATTTCCGCATGCTCATTCAGAAAGGCAAAGAGTTCTTCGCTATACCTTGGACGGAACTTATCGAACTGATCGTGGATCGTGTCAAATACTCTTCTGAATTCATCCTGTTCCAGTTCTTTTATATCTTCCTCCGTGATAGAACGTAATTTACGATCTTCTGCACAATGGATATTTCCCGCAACGTCGATCCTGCCTCCTTTGATAAAGAAAGCACTCATATCCTCCATGGCATAAACCCTGCGTCCTTCCGACATTTCCAGAGTCTTTTCATAGCGCCATGTATCACCCGGATCGTGATGGCAGCTTACCGTAAGGTTA
>JAEEIN010000167.1 GCA_016281385.1 Lachnospiraceae bacterium
CAGTCGTTTAGCATGGCTTGATGAATGATAGATTTTGATGACATGAGAAATACCTCCTTGAGAATAATGAAATGGTGATATTATCTCAAGGATGGGGTAAGATAAAAAGGTACTGATGGTTGAGGACTTACCGGCATTATGATATAATGACAGTTGTAGCAACTTAGATGGAAATCTATGAGTATAGCAACATTTTAACCATATACAAATCAAGGAGGGAAACTTTTATGGGAGAAAACAAATGGCGTAACAGGGCGGCAGACCTGAAGGGTACGGAAACGGAGAAGAATCTCCTTGCGGCCTTTGCGGGTGAGTCGGAGGCTAGAAACAAGTATACTTTCTTTGCTTCAAAGGCTAAGAAGGAAGGTTATGTTCAGATATCCAACATTTTTGCCGAGACCGCTGCCAATGAAAAGGAACATGCAGAGATCTGGTACAAGATCCTTACGGGGATCGGCACAACGGTTGACTGCTTAAAGGATGCGGCGGACGGCGAGGCATACGAATGGAAGGAGATGTATCCGACCTTTGCAAAGAAAGCCAGAGAAGAAGGCTTTGATGAGATCGCCGAGCTCTTTGAAGGTGTTGCGGCAATTGAGAAGGAGCATGAAGAAAGATATAGAAAACTCCTTAAGAACATTGAGGATAAGATCGTTTTCTCGCGCGACGGTGACGCAGTTTGGCAGTGCAGTAACTGCGGTCATATCGTGATCGGAAAAGAAGCTCCCGAGGTTTGCCCTGTATGCAATCACCCCAGGGATTACTTCCAGCTTAAGGCCGAGAATTATTAAAATCAGAAAACTATATATATTTCAGGAGGGTGTTAAAATGAAATTCTACAAATGTGAAACCTGCGGTAACATCATCACGAAGTTAAAGGATTCAGGTGTGCCCGTGGCATGCTGCGGTCAGCCCATGAAGGAACTTGTTCCCGGTGCTGTTGACGGTGCGGTTGAGAAGCATGTTCCCGCTGTTACCGTGGAAGGAAACGTTGTTAAGGTTCAGGTCGGCGAAGTTGAGCATCCAATGGTCGAGAACCATTACATCCAGTTCATAGCACTTGAAACAACAAAGGGCTCGCAGATCAAATACTTAAAACCCGAAGAGAAGCCCGCAGCTGAATTCGTGCTGGCAGCAGGCGAAAAAGCCGTAGCGGTATACGAATATTGCAACCTTCACGGATTGTGGGTAAAGGAACTTTAATACAAAATAATAAGGACAAAATGTAAGCGGTCTTGGAAAATATGGTTTTCCGAGACCGTTTTTTATGTGTTAATGAATATTTAACTGTCGTGAGATAGGCTAGTAAGGGTAGACTTTTTTGGGGCGAGGGGACAAAAAAGAATACTCTAGTTAAGGGGGAAAAGAAATGAATAATGAAAACGGTAAGGTGAAACAGCTTAGCGGAAAACTTATTGCACGTTTTCTGCCTGTTATTTTTGTGGGTGTGGCTGTTATCATCGGAGTAGCAACATTTTTCAGCTTTCGTTTGATCAAGGATTTGTTAAAGTCTACGCTTGAGCAGCATGTAGCCGCAGATTCGGGCGAAGTCAACAAACAGCTCAATTCTACTTTCTACTATCTGAATGCCATCGGAGATTCCGTCGAGATCCAGACTTTCTCGAGTGACGATGAGATCAAGGCTTTTCTGGCACAGTCTCTCGGTCGTTATGCCATGATCCCGACAGGTGTATATCTGGCAGTAAATGACGGCGCTTATATAGATCCCTCCGGATGGGATTATGAAACTGACGTAAGAGAAACTGCCTGGTATAAGGAAGGCATGAGTTACGACAATTCATACTATTATTACTATGATGTTCCCTATTTTGATTCCGATACAGGTAATCTTTGCTCCACTGTTATCCGCCATGTTCATTTAAAGGATGGACGTGAAGGCGTTATAGCAGCGGATCTTATGATGTCTGCCTGTCAGGAATATTTGAATTCCATATCCATCTTTGACAGCGGCCGTGCGGTAATGATCACTTCCGAAGGTCTCATTTTAAGCAGTCCCACAGCAGAATTCTGCGGATTGAGCATCGAAGAGACTCAGAATTCCTTTTATGCTTCGCTCGCATCACTTCTTACCGCCAAGGATGGAGAGGTAACGGAGTTTAAGTCCGGTAAAGCGACCTATTACGGTGTTGTACATACGGTAAACGGAACGGATTGGAAGGTTATAGACTACGCAAAGCAGGGAGACGTTCTCTCTGATATGTACAAGATGTTCGCTTTTGTTCTTGCGGCCGGCGTGATAATGATGGTTGTTATCATCATATTGTTCATCACTACTCTTGGAAGAATGATAAGAAAGCCCGTATCAGAGCTTACCGATAACATCAAACATATCGGAGAAGGTGATTTCACTGTTGAGATCAATTCCAAGGGCAATGACGAGATCGCCGTTATGAACGATTCCATGAACGGCTTTATCTCCAACATGCGTGATACGATCCGAAACATAAAAGAAATCTCCGAACGTCTGGAGAATGATTCGAAGAGATCCAAAGAGATCGCCGGAGTTCTGAGCGAGGAGGCAAAGGAACAGGCTTCTTCAATGGAACAGATCCTGGACAGCATGGATTCCATGGCTCAGTCTGTAACGGAAGTCGCAGAAGACGCCACTTCTCTTGCCATGACGGTTGCTGACCTCACCGAGTCAGAGCGCGGCGTTGAAGAAAATATGCAGGCTCTTGTTGAAAAGGCAGGCATCGGCAGACGTGATATGAGTAAAGTAAGCGACGGCATGCAGGATATCGTTGCTTCCATGGACGATATGAACAATGCGGTTCGCGCTGTGGATAAGGCAGCAGAGCAGATCAACCAGATCATAGACATGATCAATGAGATCGCAGGGCAGACCAATCTGTTATCCCTTAACGCCTCCATAGAGGCTGCCCGTGCCGGCGAAGCAGGCCGCGGCTTTGCGGTTGTTGCTACCGAGATCGGTCAGCTTGCAAATAACAGTGCGGACGCAACCCAGCAGATCGCTGACATAATCAGTGGCATGACCGAGAAGGTTCGCGACCTTGCCGAGAAGTCCGAGCACAATACAAAGATGATCAACGACAGTTCAGAAGCTGTTACAAATGCAGCGACAACCTTCCAGCAGATCACCGACGAACTTGGCGAAGCAAGCAAGACCATGGCAAGAATGGCAACTCAGATGAACAAGGTAAACGATGTGGCTGCGAACATGGCTTCCGTTTCGGAAGAACAATCCGCTACATCTCAGGAGATCACAGCTACCATCAATCAGCTTACGGAAAGCTCCAAGAGTGTTGCCGAATCCAGCGATACCGTTTCCGATGCGGCAGCATCCGTAGCAGATGCGGCAGATCAGATCAACGAGAGCGTTCAGTTCTTTACCATCGACTGATAAAAACAAAATACGTCACTACAGGTCCCGGGATCCCCTTAAGAGGATTCCGGGATTTTTGTTTTTACATAGCAAAAAAACAGATGAACAAGCAATAAGTGGGTGATATAATCACATTATCACGAACTTTCGTCCTAAAAGGAGAATGCAAATGAATCCTTCGGCAATGATGCAGGTCATGTCTGCCATCAACACATTCAAGGGCACCCATCCAAAGTTTACGAGCTTTATGGAGAAATGCATAAAGAACGGCCTGAGTGAAGGTACCGTCATTGAAGTGACCGTTACAAGGCCCGGTGAGGAACCGGAAACCACAAATATGAAAGTCATGCAATCGGATATAGAACTTATCAAAGCATTAAAGGATATCAAAGGTTAATTTAGCTCTATCGACTCATCCCAAAAACAAAAAGGATAAGGCAAGTGTATGATACAGAAGAAGTACCTTTGCAGAGACAAGCACGAAGTCGAAACCGCCATCGGACAGATCGGTCTTTTCCTGTCGGAAACCCCTCATAAATCCGCACTTCTTACGTTTTATGAGAAAGGCTTCTCAGGGGAGGACATCGGTTCTTTTGTTGCGCAAATGAAAGGCTGCGGACATCCCGAACTGTCAGTTGCGGGAATATCACTTACGCTTATGGCAGAACTGATGCCCGAGGGCACGGGAATGCTTTTAAACCTTATTCTTGCGGATGATGCGGAGTTTGAAGTCTGCACTATCCCCTGCGAGCCCGGCGGAGAATCCGATGCCGCAAAGATCCTTCACGACCGTATCGGGGAACGGGGCGATGTTAAGGCCGTTGAATTTTTCGGAAGCAATATGGCCCTAAAGATAACCCGTTTTATGAAGGAAGCCATGGCGGGCCATGAAGACGTTGTCCTTTTTGGAACAACAACGATCCGCAATCTTCCCACAAAGCTTTCCACGGAAGAAAACACGGTTGAGATCGAACAGATCGATCCGAGCATTGAGCAGAATGAATTTGTTGTCGGGGATGAAATACTCACCGACGGTTTTGTTGCCGTGATCTTTGCCGGCGACAGCCTCAGAGTTGAGGCCAGGTATGCCCTGGGATGGAATCCCGTGGGCCGTGAACTTTCCCTTGAATTCGGCGAAAGCACGTACAAGGGAGAGACTGTCATAAAGTCCATCAACGGGGTACCCGCCGTAGATATATACAGAGAATATCTGGGGGTATATCCCGATTCATATCTTATAAGCAACATCTGTGAATTTCCCTTTATAGTAGAACGAAACGGAATAAATATCTGTCTGATCCCCATTGACTGCGGAAAAGACGGCGGACTGTATTTTATGATGACATTGGAGCAGGGTGAGAGCATCCGCTTTACCTTTGCGTCCCATGACGAGGTCCTTTATGCCAGTAGCCGTTCTCTTGAAGCAATGGAGAAATTCTGTCCACAGGCCTTGTTTTTAACCCTTTGCGGAAATCGCATAAATTTTCTGAAAGACGATGCACATATAGAGTGGGAGGGCTTTAAGGCAGTGGCTCCCGAATATGCGCTCATGCACGGTGCATGCGAGCTTTTGTATTACAAAGGAAAGGGCGGCATTTTGAACAGTGCCCATCTGGCCATTGGCATGAGAGAAGGTGATTCCCCGGCGAATGCGGAATATGGCGACCATGTATCGCTGGAAAGCCTTCACCGCGGCCGCGTAATGTCACTTTCCGACAGAATGTCCGTTTTCTTAAGCAGAATAACAACGGAACTTCTGGACATGGCAAAAGAAGCAGAGGATGCAAATAATGCAAAGTCCGCTTTCCTTTCCCACATGTCCCATGAGATCAGGACTCCCATCAATGCCATCCTCGGAATGAATGAGATGATCCTTCAGGACAGCAGGGAGGACGATACTCTTGAGTATTCCGAGAATATCCGTTCCGCCGGAAACAACCTTCTGACCATAGTGAACGATATCCTGGATCTTTCCAAGATCGAGGCCGGAAGGATGAGCATAATCCCCGCAGAATATAGGACCACGTCGGCTATGAAGGATCTGTACAATGTCGTAAAGATCCGTGCCACGGACAAAGGGCTGGATATAAAGCTTGACATTGATCCCAATATCCCTTCGGTACTGTTTGGCGATGAGACCCGTATAAAGCAGGTAATAACAAATCTTCTGACAAATGCGGTGAAATATACGGAAGACGGGCTGGTAACTTTTTCCGTAAAGGTCATTGCCAAAGGGGGCAGAAATGTCCGTATAAGAGTTTCGGTAAAGGATACGGGTATAGGGATCCGTCCCGAGGATATGGAAAAACTCTTTGACGAATACCGGAGACTTGACGAGAAAAGAAACCGCAAGATAGAAGGAACGGGCCTCGGCCTTTCCATCACAAGGGAGCTTCTTGAACTCATGGACAGCAGTCTGATAGTTGAAAGCACCTACGGAAAAGGCTCGGAATTCCGGTTCGAGATCGAGCAGGGTGTTGTAGATGACACTCCCATCGGTGACGTAAGCGGATTGTTTAAGGATTCGGCTCTCAGAAAGTATCGCGTACGCTTTACCGCGGAGGATGCGCGTATTCTTGTTGTTGATGATTCATCGGTTAACTTAAGCGTTGTAAAGAATCTGCTTAAGAAAACGAAGATAAGCATAGATACGGCAAGATCCGGCGAGGAGGCCTTAAAACTGGTAAAAGAAAATGCATACGATCTGATCTTCCTGGATCATCTGATGCCCGGAATGAACGGTCCCGAAACCCTTAAGCGGATGAAGGAAACGGAAGGAAATCTTTCCAAAGATGTTCCGGTCATCAGCCTTACGGCAAATGCTTCCGCAGTCGCAAGGGATGAATATATAAACGCAGGCTTCAGGGATTACCTTCCCAAGCCCATAAGCAGAAAAGAACTTGAGGACATGCTGTTCTATTACATTTCACCCGAAAAGATAAGAACGGTACCCTATGATGTATGACACATTTAAAAGGAGTTATGAGTATGAGTAAGAACAAGATCACTGCAGATCCAAACAGCAAAGTCAGATTCAACAACAATGTTGATTACTGCGTCGGCACGGGCCGTCTCGGACTGGCTCTGACGGAGGAGTATTTAAAGGAACTGGCTTATGTTCAGGAGATGATAGGTTTTTCCTACATCAGAGGCCACGGTCTCTTTTCCGATGACGTCTCCATCTATCACGAGTATGAAGAAAACGGAGAAACAAAGGTTGAATACAACTACACCTACATAGACAGGATCGTTGACAGTTACCTTAAGGTCAACATCCGTCCTTATCTGGAGCTTGGCTTCATGCCCGGCAAGTTGGCAAGCGGAACCCAGACCATATTCTACTGGAAGGGCAATACCACTCCTCCCAAGGACTATAAGCTCTGGACGGATATGGTCATCGCACTTTTAAAGCACCTTATCTCAAGATACGGAGAAGAAGTTGTGACCTGGCCCATCGAGGTTTGGAACGAGCCCAACCTTCCGGGATTCTGGTATAAGGCTGATATGGAGGAGTACTGCAAGCTCTTTAAGGAGACCTTCCTTGCCATCAAAGCCTTTGATGACCGCTTCAAAGTCGGCGGTCCCGCCATCTGCGGAGTAAGGGATGCGGAGTGGATAAAGGGATTCCTTGACTTCTGCAAGAAGGAGAACCTCCGTCCCGACAGGATAACAAGACATCACTATACCGTTGAGTTCCCGGACCGTATCGGACATTACGACTATTCAAAGCTTGAGGATTCAAAGATGCGTTTTGAGAATCTTCAGTCAACAAGGGATATAGTTGATTCCTATGAGGAGTTTAAGGGACTTCCCATTCACCTTACGGAGTTTTCTACTTCCTACACTCCCAAGGGAGTTATTCACGATACAAACCTCAACGCCGCTTATCTCGCACGTCAGCTCGCAGGTCTCGGAGATGTGAACGAAGCTTATTCTTACTGGACCTTCGGAGACGTATTCGAGGAGCAGGGCGTTCCGGATTCCCTTTTCCACGGCGGCTTCGGAATGGTTGCAGCGGGAAATATCCCCAAGCCCACTTTCTGGACCTTTTATTTCTTCAAGCAGCTCAAGCTCTTCGGGGAAGACTGCGTATACAGAGATGACGACGCGGTTGTCGTAAAGAATGAAAAGGGCTATGCGGGAATCCTATGGAACATAGACGAGGAGGATCATGCAAGGGAACTTTCCCTCAAGCTTGAAGACGGCGACTACACTCTTATCACAAAGACCGTGGACGAGACCTGTTGCAATCCCCTTAAGATCTGGCACGATATGGGTGAGCCCGCATATCCTTCGGCAGAAGAAACAAAGCTCATAAAGAGCTCAGCCGATCCACTTGTTGAGAGTGCAGTTGTCAAAGCTGCAGGCGGAGCTGCTGACATGAGCATCACCTTAAGAAGAAACGGAGTAGTTTATTTCACACTTACTAAGAGAAATTACACTCCCAATCGCGGCTACGACTATGACAAGGTAATTTCATTCCACTAAGAAAGATAAGGAGAAGAATATGCTTACAGCGATACCTCCACGGAGCAGGCAGATCACGAAAGTCGAAAGAAAAGACAACGCGTTGTTTTTGCGGTCGGAATACGGGCTGATACGCCTGGCTCCGAAGTCAGAGAACATCGTAAGGATCACATATACGGTAAATGAGGCCTTTTCGGAAGAAGAAAAGCCCGGTGTTGTGGCGAAGGATCCCTTTGCCGACTGGACATATTCTGAAACGGAAAAAGAAGTAAAGCTGGCTCTTCCCAAGGCG
>JAEEIN010000168.1 GCA_016281385.1 Lachnospiraceae bacterium
CCTTTACAAGATCGTTTAATTCAAGTACTGATAACTCTTTGATAGCATCAATGAGTTCCTGAGCTGTTAATTTAGCCATTTTTATTTTCCTCCGTTAAAATTGTTGATTGATTACCTGAAGCTTACGCTTCTTCTGTTGCGGGTGCTTCCTCTGCAGGTGCTTCTGCGGGAGCCTCAGCTGCGGGAGCTTCCTCAGCGGGAGCTGCTTCTTCAGCCTTTGCCTCTTCCTTAGCAGGAGCTTCTACTGCGGATGCGCCGCCTTTCTCTGCCAACTGGTTCATAACACGTGCAAAGTTTGTGATAGGTGACTGTAAGCTTCCAAGTAACTTGGAGATCAGTTCCTCTCTTGAAGGGATTGCGGAAATCTTTGCGATTCCTGCAGCATCGTATACTGTACCTTCAACGATACCGCCCTTAACTTCGAGTTTCTCGGCTGTCTTTGCAAACTTAGCGATTACTCTTGCGGGTGCTGTTGCATCTTCCTTTGAGATAGCGATCGCCGTAGGTCCTTCAAGATATGTGCCGATACCTTCGAACTCAGTTCCTTTGATCGCGCTGGTGATGAAAGTGTTCTTGTATACCTTGTATACAACACCTGCCTCACGTAATGCCTTACGAAGCTGTGTATCTTCGGCAACTGTAAGTCCTCTGTAGTCAACAACTACGATAGAGTCAGCGTCCTTGATAGCTTCGGAGATCTCAGCAACGACCGTAGCCTTCTGAGCCTGAATAACACTGCTAGCCATTCTTTTTACCTCCTTATTAGATTTAATGCCGAACAGGAGATTATTAAAATAAAAATCCCTCTGCCCAAAGACAGAGGGATGTAGTATACAAATACTCAACTGTTCCTCGGCAGGCGATTGTCCTTACGTGGGTTATCCCACACCTGCTGTCTTCGGCCTTGTTTAGATTATCACGGAGTTTTTCCCGTGTCAATCACAAATTAAATTAATACTTAGCTACGCTCATGCGTACGCCGGGTCCCATTGTGGTTGTAAGGGTAGCGGACTTGATGTACTGACCCTTTAATGCTGAAGGCTTAGCCTTAAGGATTGCATCCATAATAGCATTGAAGTTCTGGGAAAGAGCTTCCTCTGAGAATGATGCCTTACCAACGGGAACGTGAATGATGTTTGCCTTGTCAAGACGATACTCGATCTTACCGGCTTTGATATCGTTGATAGCCTTGGTAACGTCCATTGTTACGGTACCTGCCTTGGGGTTGGGCATTAATCCCTTAGGTCCGAGAACCTTACCGAGACGTCCTACAACACCCATCATGTCGGGAGTAGCAACAACAACGTCGAAATCAAGCCATCCGTCGTTCTGGATCTTAGGAATAAGATCCTCAGCTCCAACGTAGTCAGCGCCTGCTGCAGTAGCTTCGTCAGCCTTGGGTCCCTTAGCGAAAACAAGCACCTTAACGGTCTTACCTGTTCCGTTGGGAAGAACAACTGCACCACGGATCTGCTGCTCGGCATGACGTCCGTCACAGCCCGTACGAATGTGTAATTCAACTGTCTCATCAAATTTTGCGGTAGCGGTCTTCTTAACTAAAGCGATCGCATCGTCTGCTTCATAGTATGTAGCGCGGTCAACTAACTTAGCTGCCTCTGCATATTTCTTACCGTGTTTCATTTAAAATTTCCTCCTAATGTGGTCAACGCCGTAGCGTGGCTTATAGCCAGCGGCAGTACCCTGCCTCCCACCGATACTTGATTAATCTGCTACAGTGATACCCATGCTTCTTGCGGTACCTGCGATCATGCTGATCGCTGCGTCAATGGATGCTGCGTTTAAGTCCTTCATCTTGACTTCCGCGATCTCCTGAAGCTGAGCTCTGGTGATGGTTGCAACCTTTGTCTTGTTGGGAACGCCCGAACCGGACTTGATGTTGCATGCCTTCTTTAACATAACTGCTGCAGGGGGAGTCTTAGTAATGAAACTAAAGCTTCTATCTGCGTAAACCGTGATAACAACGGGGATGATGGTATCGCCCATATCTGCGGTCTTTGCGTTAAACTGCTTGGTGAACTCGACGATGTTTACACCGTGCTGACCAAGGGCAGGTCCTACCGGAGGAGCGGGTGTTGCTTTGCCGGCGGGGATCTGTAACTTAATGTATCCTTCTACTTTCTTTGCCATGATTGGCACCTCCTAAATAAAAATGTGGTAAGGCGTGCTTTATACCGGAGACACTCCGAAGCACTCCCACGACGTGTAACATGTATATTCAAAGCTTTCGCTTTAAATAACCTGACTATCTGAGCGCCTGAACTTCGTTGAAGCTTAATTCAACAGGCGTTCCGCGACCGAACATCTCTACGTTGATGGTAGCGGTCTGTTTGCTGTAATCCATATGTGTAACCGTTGCCACAGTATCCTTCCAGACACCTGCGATAACCTTAACGGTATCACCCTCTGCAAAGTCTGCGGTAACATTCTCGGTGCGGATACCGAGGGATTTCATTTCCTGTTCCGTAAGCGGTACAGGCTTGCTTCCGGGTCCAACGAATCCGGTAACTCCGCGGGTATTACGAACAACGTACCATGTATCGTCATTCATTACCATATTAACAAGAACATAGCCGGGGAAAAGCTTCTTCTGGGAAGTCTTCCTGACACCGTCTTTGATCTCAACCACTTCAGTAAGCGGCACACGAACTTCAAGTATCTGTTCCTCGAGATGGCGGTTGGCAACTGTCTTTAACAGGCTATCCTGTACTTTTTTCTCATATCCTGAGTAGGTATGTGCAACATACCAGTTTGCTTCTGCCATAGTTTTTCTCCTACTGTGTGATAAAGTTGATACCGTACTGAATAAGGAAATCGAATACGGTGATCAGGCCGCCCAATACAAGAGCGATCACGGTAACGGCAACGGACTGTCTGAACACAGACTCCCTTGTAGGCCAAACTATCTTCTTGAACTCAGCAGAAACCGTCTCAAAAAAGCCCGCTTTCTTTTCTTTATTCTCATTGTTCGGATTTGCCATGATGTACTCCTTTATCCCTAAGGATTACTTTGTCTCTTTATGTAATGTGTGACGCTTGCAGAATCTGCAGTACTTCTTTGTCTCCATACGATCGGGATGATTCTTCTTTTCCTTCGTTGTGTTGTAGTTTCTCTGCTTGCACTCTGTGCATGCCAGTGTAATTCTTGTACGCATTAAATTCACCTCCGCGCATAATTGTGATCAAATTTCAAAACGCAATAAAAAAAGAGCTTTTTGCTCTCTGCCCGACTAATATAGCACGAACAGATCCCGTTAGTCAATAAGTTTTTTTATTGTTTTTAAAGTTTGTGTGTAAATGCCGTATCTGAACTCTATCTCGTGACTTCCCTCGGGAACGACCACTGCCGAAAGACCGTAATCGACTCTCACGATCTTAGTTTCAACTCCGTCCACGTAAGCCGTAAAGCCTTCATCATAAGGAACCGAGAAGAACAAAAGGTTCTCTCTCTCCATATCCACCGTTGCGGTGAAGCCATGTTTGGAAGTTTCAAAGCTCGAGCAGGCGCTTGCCCTTCTCTTGTCGCAGTCAACAATGAATTCGTGAAGGTTCACATTGTCGATGTCCCCAGCCTTGACCCTCGTAAGATACTTCTCATACTTCCCGGCGGTTTCTTCATCCAGGATCAGCGCCTTCATAAGAAGCCTGTCCTTCGTTGCGGAGGATATCTCAAGTTCCGAATACTCATCCTCGAGCATATACTCGTCAAAGGCGAAGCCCATGGGAACGAAATAGTCGTTTTCGTATACTTCAAATCCGTTTGTTGCAGACACCACCGAGAAATAGGACATGGTGTTTAAGTCCTCAACGCGGCCGATATGTTCAATAGGCGTTTGTTTTTCCACAAGGAAATACCTGCTTGAGAGAAGGGTCCTCGCCCCCGCTCTCGTAACCCCGAGTTTCGAAGTCACCTTTCTTCCAAGACCTATGCCGTTGTAGAAATCGATGGTGGACGAAGGGATCGTACTTATAAAAGAAGTGACCGACGGTCTGTTCCAGATCATGGGATAATTGAAAACATCCTCCTCCGTCTCTATGCGGTACCAGACGGTCTCGTCCGGCAGTTCGACATTGTCCGCTCCCTTTATGCCCTGTTCGATGAATGACAGCTTTCTTTCCTTTTCTATAAGAAGAGATCCCTCGATCATCATGGTCATGGCCGTTGCAAGGCATCCCGCCGTAACGATCACCTTGAGAAGCTTCGTACTCTTTAACCTCGGAAAAACAACAAGCACAAGAACAAATAGTATCGCGGTCATCACGCTTGTAAATATCAGTTCCGTAAGAAGCTGCTCGGGATTCTTCAGATTTCCAAGCAAGGTCCAGTTTCCGTCGGAGTCCTTGCCGGGCAGGATCGACGCTATGGCAAAGAAGCAAACGCAGATCGCCACGAGGATGGTTCCCTTGAGCATCGGAGTTCCGATACCCTTGTCCTCGGGAACTTTTTCAAGGATCCTTGCGGTGGCAAGGCTCATGATCAGCACCGGCATGTAATACCAGCGGGCGTAATACTCCGAATTAAGTGCCGAGAAAAGTGCGTTAAGAACAGGGAAAGCCGCAAATATCAGGCAGACCGTAAGGATCTTTACGGGCCTGCGTTCTTTTTCCGTTGTCAGGTCCTTCCCTTTATATATAAGGAAGTAAGCAAAAACCGCCGAAACGGAAAACAGCGGAATGTACCCGCCAAGCCCCGAAACACGGCTGTAGGACATGTTGAACATTGAGTTAAGTCCCGATACGTCGGGAAGAAGAACAACATTTTTTATTATTCCGAGAAGCATGTTGGGCTCCTCATAGGAAAGAAGCTTATAACCTTCAAGCGTATCCGTCAGTCTGGAATTGCCGACGGTGTATGCGATGGCCGGAAGAACATACCATAAGGAAAGGATGACACCTGCGGCTCCGCAAAGAAAAGCACGGACAGTACGCTTTACATCCACCTTTCCCGTAAAGAAATATATGATAGCAAAAACAACCTCTCCCACAAAGAAATAATAATTGAGGATCGCCATGAAAGCCGTCATCAGAATGAAGCCCGTTTTCTTCTTCTCCTCCACCATGCGATCGAACAAAAGGAGCCACAGCGGGAAGAAGGCAACAACATCGTGGAAATGGTTATATACAAGCACCGCCCCCGAATATCCGGAAAATGCATATAAAAGCGCACCCATAAAGGCACCGTCCTCAGTCTGAGTGTGGCGCTTGAGATAGCAGAATGCCGTCAGGGCCATTACCGCATATTTAAGGGCATTTATCCAGGGGATCAGATAAGGGACCGCTTCAGTAGGAAAAGGAATGGTAAGCCAGAAGAAGGGGCTTCCCAGGATATAAAAGGAATAGCACCCGAGAACGCTTCCGCCAAGGTCCGTGCTCCAGTCATAGAGAAGGTTGCCCTCCCTTATGAGATCGTGAAGGTGCATATAGAAGGGAATCTGCTGCACGTTAAAATCACCGTAGAATACCCAGATGCCTTTGGTGCCGATCAGGGTAACGCCTACGGTAAGTCCGAAGATCAGAAATGCAGTTAGAAAGATCTTTATCCTGTTTCCCATGGGGATTATTGTACATCAATCAAAGGTTAAATACCACCCCGCCTTTAAAACATATCCGTTTTGGGACATAAAAAAAGATCCCGGGCTTTCATACCAGGGATCTTTAACAGTAACTGCTGAACATCATTCCGGTGTATGCGCTTGTAACATAAGGTGTCGCATAATTGTGACCGGGATTCTTGTAAGCCACTACCGTTCTGTCTGCGTAGTTCATGGGGTTAAGGCTTACTTCATTGGTCTTTCTGACCATGGCTCCGGCGAAGGTCTTGAGAGCATCGAAATTATCTTTAAGTTCGCCCGATGCCGCCGCATCCTTAAGCTTCTCCGCATTCAGACTTATCCTTCCGTCATCATCAAGGGTCAGACCGATGGAGCTTAACTGCTCGCTGTACTCGGCAGCGATGGCGCTCATCTCACGAACCAGCCTGTCGCTCTTGGGATGCATCTCTTTGTACGCGTCCGCTCTGTCTACAAAAGCATTGTAGCCATCCACAAATGTGGTGATGTTTTCCGCAAGGGATTCAACGTCCGTTGTAAGGCTTATGGATGCCACATCCTCCTCGGATGAGCTGATGCCGTTTAAGTGGATCTCGTATTGTTTCTCAACGGTGAAGATATTTCCGGACGCATGTCTGGGCTCACCGTTAATTTCAAATTCCGCATCGGACGCTTCATTTATAATATTGTTGAGCCCGAAGAACTCAACGGAACCTGCCTGCTTACTCGTATTCTCATCGGAGATGGTAAACATATGAGCACCGTGCTTGGGATTTCCGGTAGCATCGGATTCGATCCTTAAAGCACTGTTTCCGTTTCCGTCGCTTACCACATCTGCGGTAAGACCGATACCCGCATTGGTGATAAGCCTTGCAAGCTTGCTCTGTATGTCACCGTTTGTGTCGGATTCATAAACATTGTACTGGAACTCATAATTAAGTCCGTTTATGCCCACATCGAAGGAATAAAGATCTTCGGGAAGGGATCTTCCTCCGGAAGGAAGCATCTTTCCGATATTGGTCTGGGTAGTTGCAAGCTTTGTAACTCCGAGTTCAAAACTCGGAGCAGTTGCGTCCTCGCCGTTCTCTCCGATATATATAGCCTCTGCGATACCGCGGTTTGTGGAGTTCGCAGTCTTACGATTCAAAAGTTCGGATTCATCAAGGCCGCCCAAAGAAGCAATGGTGTTCTTAAACGCCCTTGCATTCTCCTTTAACCCAACAGCATAAGCCTTCGTTGCCTGTGACCTGTCAACGATGTAAAGAGGGTCTTCCTTATTTAATTTGACAATGGAATTGATTATGCCGCGAAGTTCACTCTTCTTATGAGTGTCGAATTTCGAATCCGATTTCGGCGCATACGTAGTGAGATAATAATTATAGATATTATTAACAGCAGCTTCGTTTGCCATAAGCCCCTCCTTTCCTCCGTGATAGGTTGTGCGTGGAATTCCGTTCCCACCGGCCTGGCAAAGTAGAAATAGGTATAGATAGGTATACTAATTCTATTTTGTTACTTACAATTTAGCACGTAGGAAAGTCAAAATCAAGGGGCATTTTCAGTTTTTTTCAATAATAATCAGTTAATTCGCCTTTTTGCGGGTTCAGCCGCCAAATGCGATCTTAAGGATTTCATCAAGTCTCTGCTGGAGGGAATGCTGTTCAAGAGCCTTTCTTCTTCCGTTTAAAGCTATCTTCTCTCTTTCTTCTTCATTTCTCATATAATACCCGACTTTATCGATGGCATCGCCGAAATCTTTATAAACCACGATCTCCTCGCCGTCTTTAAACATTTCCGTGAGTTCCTGCTGATGCCTTGTAAGAAGAAAGCCTCCCGCTCCCAGGATATCAAGGGCACGCAAAGATGCACCGCTTTCTATCATGCAGAATGCGGGGTTGAGATTGATCTTTGAACATTGGAATACATAAGGCATTTCTGTAAGATAATCCACCGCAGGCATGCGTTCCACATTCTGAATGATCTCATTATCCTGATATGAATACAGCCTTGTGGCATAGCGTTTTCCGCACAAAGTAAGAAGGATTATCCTTTCCCGTTTGGTAACTTCGCTGGCCGCAGCATAAGTCAGAGCTTCCCTGGGAACAGTCAGCTTCAGTTCCGGGTGGTCTTTTGCAATACAGGCAGTGATCTCTGCTGCCATCCTGTCGGTTACCATCTGATCGATAATGTATCTGTCAAACAGTTTTCCCTGAGTGTCTACAAGGGTTTCGAAAAAGGATCTGTATGCTTCGGGCATTACAGACAAAAGAAACTGATAGTCCGAATCATAGAGCTTTCCCACAAGGGAAATATCCGTATCATATTTTGCATGCTGCTGTGGCGATGCCTTTAGCGCCTCCATTCTGACGCGATTCACGCCAAGGGGCATATGATAAACATTGTCAAAGCCTTCATCCTTGTATTGACGGTATTGTGTCCTGTCAAACCAGAAAACCCGATTCACGTCATTGCCGAGCGTACGCTCAATATTCTTGACATTCGGAGGCGTATCGTAACTCCATGCTATGTAAAGCAGGCCGTGTTTCTGACACAACTCGGAAACGACCGGCCAGTAATCCACACTGAAACAACAGTCAAAGCAGGATGTATCCACATTTTTCTCAAACCATTCCACAAAGGAGTCGTCGTGGTTGTTGTCCTTAAACTTCCGATCGATGGTTTGGATCCCAATGCCTTTTGAGATCAGGATATTGGCGATATCCGTGTCCAGGTATGAAAATGCATAATATAAAAGTCTCATATCAGCTCCGTATTTCTTAATATATGTCAGACATCGGTTTTCAGGTCACAGGTTCTTAAGATGTGTATGATGTCAGCATTACCGGCTTGTTTTTCTCCACAAAGACCGGAACGCAGTTACAAACGTCCCCGTAGAACGCTGTGAAACCGTCCATATCAGCCTCCGTAAGAACCCTGTCAGCCATGACGATCTTAAGTTTATGTCCCGCATTCTCTATTTCTTTTTCCAGCTTTTCCCAAAGCATCGGGCGAAGTTTTGGAAGGTTGATCCTTACAGCCGGATCAAAAACAATCGTAATATCAAGCCCTTCAGGCCCGCAGATCAGCAGTTCAAGATTTGATTTCAGCTTATCCACCGCTGCTTCCCCATATTGTACGAAAGGATATAGGGAAACGTAATAAAGCAGGGAAGAACGCCTTTTATCGGGCCTCTTTGCATCACGGACGGTGATCTTATCGGAAAGGAACCGATCAATGGGTTCTCCGGTAATTTTTGACAGTTCTCCCGCATATATCCTGCCCTTTGCTTCCGAATCGAGAATGATCCTGTCGGAATACAATACCCCGGGCATGTTGATATAATGCTTCGCATTTACCATATCCTTATCATCTTCTTCGGTAAAATCCGCAGTTGTAAACCATGGAATATAGATCAGTTCCTCTGTAAACGGTGCAAGATTGAAGGAATACCATATCGGATCGATATCCATGACCGGATTAAAGGAATCATAGGGAAACTGTATATAAATTCGGTCCGGATGCAGTATCTCAAGATTAATCTCCTCGCCCCGGATCACGTTCAGATCATCGGGGTAATCATTCATATCAAATATCTTTCGTATAACACGTCCGTCATAGGCCTTATGATAATAAGGAATTGCAAGAACAAGCAGATCCGCCTCATCTTCGTTAAGGCATTTTTCATATTCCGATGCAAAAGAACTCCATGAAGAATATCTGAAGGAGACGAAAACATAGAGTTTACGTTTAAGGATGTCATCGATTTCCTTCGAGGCATCTGTAAATGCAGATAAGGTCTCCTCGAAGCATTTCAATATGGCTTTAGTCTCCTCTTGCGATGCTATTGCGTTGTATGTGACAAATATCTTCTCACATACCTTTTCAAGCAATGATACGGTTAAGGTTCCTTCACCCTTGATCTGTTCTATAAAGCCCCCAAGATCTATCGTAAGCTGTTGTGCATCGGCCAGGATCTGAAGAACAGCCTCAAGATCAGTGTTAATAAAATCTGAATTTAATTTATTCGATGCATCTTGAAACAATTGACTGACTTGCTCAACGCACTCAAGAGCCGTGTTTTTCCAGCTTTCCCGGCTTTTTTCATCTCTGAGTTCAAGGATGCTTCTTCCGGTCGACGGATCGTATTTAAATCCGCGAAATTCAAATTCCGGATTGCTCCTAAGGGTCTTTTCCTGCTCCGTATAGCATGGATATTCATGGGCTCCGCCCTCTTTGCGGATACGCCAGTAATCCCGATACTTCTGTCTCAGGAGCCTGTCATAGTGTGCCGGAACGGGTATTGTTGAAAATTCGAAAGGCAGATATACAGTCTCAGAATACTCCTTCTCATCAATTTCCATATCGGGGTGTTTTAAGCCGAAAGGAAAATTCTGAATGAGTTTACCCGACTTTTCTTCCGAAAAAGAAGCAAACATAGTTTCAACAACTTCATAAAGATTTTTTCGGATATTGATCGGATCAAGGTTTATATCGTCAGTAACATTCTTTGCCTTTGGGAGTGTGGCTATCTGCTTTAAGTATTCAGCCAGCCTGTGCCTTTCTTTAACGGAGCCCGAGGCAATAAGATCTGCGGTTGCAATGGTATAAAGTGCATCTTTAGCCATCGCCGTCTGATCCTTGGGATCTTCAGCTTTGTGATCGAGGACAAAAATATCTATGCCCACGATGTAGGGACATCCGCAAAATTTTGAGAGATGTGATATTTCAAAGGATATGTGTCCGGAACCGACAACAACGGCATGAAAATAATCTATATCATCACGGTTTCTGAAGCTTCGAACTTCAAAGCCCTCCGGCAGTTCTTCCGGATGATCATCCTGAAGTTTAAGGAGCTTCATGTAATCTTCCCGAAGCATAAGGATATCAAGATCATCATCCCAGGGAATAAATCCGGTATGTCTGACAGTTCCGAGAAGGGTTCCCCAGTCTGCGAAATATTTCAGGCCATGCTTCTTAAACAGAGTATCGATCTCATTTAAAAGAACGATCTCCGCTCCCCAGAACTGCTTCATCTTTGCCGGAATGTAAAAGCCGTTACGAACTTCGTCTTCCAGGAAGAAGTCTATATTTTCCCCATTCAGTTTATACACTTTGCTGATGTCATCCATACACTTTGTCTTCTTATCCCATTTTCATCATCATTGCAGGAATACCGGTCCTGACGGAAAGATTCATCAGATAACCGGCAGAACCATAAAAGGCATTAACCGAACCCACAGTATCCGTTCCGTCATTCTGCTCCAGGTATTCCCCGATTCCCCAAGAAGAAAAATCTTCCACGATATCTTTAACCTTTTCGGATATCATGGGATCGATCTTATCAAGAGAATCAAAGAAGCATGTATCTTCCTGCCAAAGAACCTCCAGCGTATCGGCTTTTCCTTTAAACAAAGCCAGCACACTTTTCAGCTTTGAAACGGCATCCTCTTTATGCAGAAAGATATCCGAACTGCTCACTGAAAACAAAATTCTTTTTTTGCTGTTTTCCGAAAAATTCAAAGATGATCCCGTTGTATGGATCACAGCCTTCTTTGTCCAGACATCATGGAAGCAAAAACCGGTCGCAGCATCCAGGGCTTCAATGTATTTATCCCTCACCTGTTCATTTTCAAAGAGGATTTCATCTGCGCAGACCGTTCCGGGGATAACCGAATAATAAGGCAGATTGACTGCGGATTTTTCATCGGAAAGATCACAGTCTGTCATTGAAAAGAATGGTTTATAGACCAATTTTTCCACCCTTCTTTTCAGGTTACGGACATAGAAGAAAGGATGTACACTTACAGATGCGTTAAATTCATCAAAGCCATTCTGTATCACTGCAGTATCGATATCAAAATGAGAAAAATCTATCTGTCTGAAATCCCGGACATTGATATCCTTCGGGTAATCCTCTATATCGTATCTTTCATTCAGGAGCTTTCCGGAGAATGTTTTATCATAAAAAGGGATCGGAACAACGATCACGTACCTCTGTGACTCCTGCTTATATTGATCGTACAGTTCCTTCATGCCATCCCAATGTTTTGCGGAGAACGGAAAGAATACCGTAACATTGCGGTTTTTCATATCCGCAAAGGACTGAAGTATCCGGCCGGAAAGTTCTGAAATCTGCGAAAAAGAAATGCTATTAGTTACATTACCATTTAATTTTTCAGTGAATTCATATATATTCTCACAGAACCTTTCCAAAAGGGCAACCGTCTGTGTTCCTTCGCCATATATGTTTTCGATGGCCTCTCCGGCTTTGATCGCCAGTTGCTGAGCCCTTTCCGCTATGAGAAGAACATTGGCCGCATCGTTCTTTTCCACCAGTTTAAATATCAGATCCACGGCCTGCGCCATCAGTTTAAGGACCTCTTCAATCTCCGTCCTTGCTGAAGCCGCCTCACATTTGATTTCCATATCCTCAGAGGAGAAATGATAGCGATAGGGCAAACCGCCTTGTAAATGAGCCTCAAGGATTTCTTCCTGATCCCTGTAAAAAGGGTAGTCATGAATCCCTCCGTCCCTTCTGACCTTGTACCAGTCCCTGTATTCCAGTTCAAGATTCTCGGCATAACCTGCAGGAACATTCATAAACCCATCTTCATAAGGCAGCCTGATCACCTTTTCAAAATTGCCTGCCCTAAATTTCTGGCACTTATACCTTACCCAAAAAGGCATGGCAGCAAGATAAGTGGAATCGCGATCGACACACTCTCTGAAAACTTCTGTTATGGCCAGAAGCAACAGCTGATCCGTCGGCAGGTTAAGATCCAGTTCGGCCTTACAGCACTTATTTACACTCTCAAGAACTTTATGTCTGTCAACATCATTCCTGCCCTTAACGGATTCAGCCAGATCGATAAGGCTCTTTGCACGCAGTCTTCTTTCTTCTTCCCTTTCTTCATCATCATACAAATGCTCCAGGGGGAACAGATCTATTCCGCACACATAGGGAAAACCGTCATTCTTCTCAAGATGCTTCTCACTGTAATCTATTTCCGAATCGTTAACGATCCTGGTAAGAAAATTGTTATATTCTCCTTCTTCAAAAACATTTAAAACGCGATAGCCTTCCGGCAGTTCATCCCCGGCAGCTTCCAGAAACCGATCGTAATCCTCCCTGATCATCGTAATATCAAGATCATCGTCCCAGGGAATAAAACCATGATGCCTTACCGCTCCCATGAGAGTACCGTAGTCTGCAAACCATTTTATGCCATGACGCTTACAGACAGCATCAACCTGTCCCAAAATATCCATCTGAAGAGCCCAGCACCTTTTAACCATACCGGGTATAAAGAACCCTTCCCTTATTTCATCTTCAAAATATGAGTTTTCGTGCGTCATATTCCTCATCCTTTTGATATCACATGATATTTTATTTTCATTGACCATCTCGGTCGTCATGTGCAAAAATAGCGGAATCAAGCGATTTTCTCGAAACATTTTTGCATTTCGGGCATGCAATTGCACACATATATATGATATACTAAATATGTTCTTTTTTCTATGATTGTATTAAGGATTTTGCAAAGGCTTTATAACAAAACCCGCAGGGAGACGACATATGAAAATACTTTTTTATCGATATGGAAGTATATGTGAGCCGGATCTGATGGATGAATTTGCCAAACTCGGGCTCGACGTTGATACCATCGATGTTGAGACAGAGAAGAAATGCATTACCGATTCGGAAAGGATCGATCTGGTTAATGCCAAAGCATCAACAGGCGAATACCTTTTTCTTTTTACAATAAACTTTTACCCCGTTCTTTCAAACTTCTGTAATATCATTAACCTGCCCTATGTCTGCTGGGTAGTCGATGCTCCCGTTCCGGAGCTGTTTGACCCTGCCATAAAAAATCCATGCAATAAGGTATTTTGTTTTGACAGAAAGGAGGCAGAAGAAGCTTCTCTTGCAAGTTCAGGCAATGTTTGTCACCTTCCTCTCGGAACGAATGCTGCCAGATGGGATAAAACCCTTGAAAGGATCACGGCAGAAGACATAACGAAATACTCATCGGACATTTCCTTTGTAGGAAGTCTTTATACGGAAAAGGACCCGCTTTCAGGCACGGCTCCTTCGGATTATTTCAAAGGTTTTTCTGATGCCCTGTATTCATGTCAAAAGGATCTGCAAGGATTAAATCTTATACATGGCGCGATCAATCCTGCGATCCTTTCGGAGATAAAGAGACTGGCACCCGATCACTTTAGAGCCGGGAAATACCTGATCGATATGGATGAATATATCGCCACACGACGCATATTGGACTTCCATTTTGCATCCCTTGACAGGCTAAACATACTGGGTGAATTATCGGATCATTTTCCGGTTGATGTTTATACCAGAAGCGATAGCCTTGACCTTCTGAATAAGCACCCGGACCTTAAACTTCACGACGGAGTCACCACTCACGTTGAAATGCCCAGGATATTCAGGCTCAGTAAAATAAATCTAAATATAACAATTCGTGCCATTGAGACCGGTGCTTCTCTTCGTGTATGGGACATTTTAGGCTGTGGTGGATTCCTGATATCCAATTATCAGGAGGAACTCTGCGAACTTCTTGTTCCCGGAGAAGACTTCGATTACTATTCGGATCTTGGAGATCTTAAGGAAAAATGCGCTTTCTATCTTGCCCATGAAGATATCAGGCAGGCCATTGCCCTTTCAGGTTACGAAAAAGTCAGGAAATACCATACTTATACAAACAGAATGCCCGAGATCTTTAAAAAGATCCTTGGATAACAAAGAAGCGCCATTATATCCCCTTTTCGGTTGCTTCTGCTTCTTTTTCCAGTATCTTTTGAACATGCTTGGGAGAATAATTGGCCTCATAAACCAGCCTTCCCCGCTCTCCGATGGCATCAAGCTGTCCGTACTCGCTGATGATCAGCATGATACGCTTCATGAGTTCTTCCACGTTTTCGGAAGGAAATACAAAAGCATTTACGCAGTCTGTGAGATGCTTTGAGATACCCGTTGCATCCGAAACAAGTACGATCCTGCCAAACATCATGGCTTCAACTATAGATGTGGGCGTCGCATCAACCCTTGAAGGCGCCAGAACACAATCCGAGATCTTATACCAAAGATACACTTCTTCTCTGGATAGCGAATCAAGCATCGTTATCTCAGGAATCATTCCGCACAGCCTTCTCAATCTTTCAAGATATTCACTTTGTCCCGGCAAAGAATATCCGCAAAGCACAAAATGCGCCTTTTCCCTGTATTCTTTCGGCAATTGAGCTATGGCCTGTATCAAAACATCCTGCCCCTTGATATATGTATATGCAGCCGGAAGGAAAAACAATATCTTTCCATCTATCCTGTCCAGTATATCCTGCGGTATCATATCAAGATCTGCAGGTTCATTTGAAACATCCGCAACAGGCATCGGCAGCAATTTGATCGAAACCTTCCCGTATCGTTTGTTTATCCCTTCAAGAACCGCGCCGGTAACACCGAAGAATCTTATATTGGAAGACAAAAGCCTCGGATCAAGTAACGTATTGTTTTCCATTCCAAGCTGCGTAAATGTCTCATGCAGCCAGTAAAACACCGGCACATCCGTATTAACAAAAAACATAAGATACTTGCTGCAGGATGACGTATTGATAAATACCATTTTGTAATCGCGGATAAGGTGTTCTCTGAATGCCGAGTCCCCTGCAATATACGGTCGTATCAACGTCCTGATACCTTTTTCTTCATATATGCTGCCATAAGGACCTTTTGAAGGTGAAATAAGATCTATCTTCCGATCGGAGAAAAAAGGAAGGTCCAACAACTCGTTCAATACTACCTGTGCCCCGTTCAGTTCAAGATCCGGGGTTATCACCAGTATTTCCGATCCCTCATCCTGTTTCAGTTCAACGACCAGATCTCGGTAAGCCTCAAGCATGCTTTTATCGCTGAATCTTTCCTGTGCGATCTCCTTGTTCTTCCTGCTCAGTTCTTCCCTGACAGGGGATGCTTCCCACGAGGCAAATCTCGAGCCATCGCCGGGCTCACAAGTCAAAAAGAAGCCGTTATCATCACAGATCATTTCCTTGTTACCGCCAACAGCTGTCAGTACAGGGATCATGCCCATGTGCATTGCTTCAATAGTCGCAAAGTCAAAGATGGATAATCTGTGAGCAAGAATATAGTAGTCAGCCTCAGCATACAG
>JAEEIN010000169.1 GCA_016281385.1 Lachnospiraceae bacterium
AATTCAATATGGGTGACAGAAAACCTCAGCCCGATAAACGTCCCAAGACCAAAGCCATCAAACCGGACAAAGCAGCCGAAACTGCTGTCGCGGCAGAAGAGGAGACAAAGCCCGATATCATCGGTTCCTCAGTTCCCATTTACTATGGTGTTCCGAAACCTGAAATTCGTAACATAACCGAGACTATTGACGAAACTGTAGTTGCTGAGTCTGTTGCGAAGCCTGAGACAGAACTCATTGAAGAATCTGCCTCCGAGCCGATAGTTGCTCCTGTTTTGGAGAATGTTTGTGAAACGCCTGTCGAAGAAACTCCTGCAACGAAAGAGGAAACTTCCCACGAGGATATTTCAGAAGAGAAAGTTGCATCTGAACCAAGCATCATACCTATTTCCGAAGATGCTGTTTCTGAAGCGAGTGCCTCGGAAGGTTCCGCAGTTGAAGAAGCGGATTCCGAAACCGAAACAGAGTCTGTAGCAGAGCCCGAAAAGATCAAATTATTTGAGACTCCGTTACCCCTTCCCAAGAAGCATGAGAAGAAGGAGATCAGTTACAAATTCGAGCCTGATGCAGACCATATGAAATTTGATGTTGAAATTGCCGAAGATGATGATTTTGACATCTGATCTTATGAATAATCTTCACAAAAATTTAGTAAGATAATTAACACAGACCACAAGATATGGTATAAAATATTATAAATGTGGTTTGGAGAAAAAGAGTAAATGCCGCCTAAGAAATCGACAAACAGCAGAGGCCGTAAAACGACCTCCGGATCTGCAAAAAGAACAACAAAAAAGAGGACAACTCAGGACGTAATGCTTAAGATGGAGGTTACGCTTATCGTAGCCTTCGCTTTGTGTATCCTTTTGTTTTTATGCAATTTCGGTATCATAGGTCCTGTTGGCAATGTCCTTTCCGGAGTGATGTTCGGTTTATTCGGATTACTGGCTTACGTTTTCCCCTTTGTTCTATTCGGATTTGTGTTTTTTGTCCTCAGAAATTCGGCGGATATGAGAGGTACCCTAAAAAACGTCGCATATTGCATCGCATTTGTTACCGTATGCATGTTCTTTGACCTTATAGGCGGTATCTCGAAGACCCTTGAAAAATACAGCATTAAAGACATCTTTTTGTTCTGCAGGGACAATAAAAAGGGCGGCGGTGTCATTGCAGGCTCCATTGATTTCGGTCTTGTGAAGCTTATCGGTGTCATGGGTACCGTGATCGTTGCGATCATCGTTCTTATCCTTTGCATCATTGCAATAACCGAAGGCGCCATCCTCGGAACGGTCCGTGAATCAAAGGATGCGTTGAAGGAACGCATGAAAGAAGAACGTGGCCTTAAGCAGCAGATATATCTTGAGGGCCGTGAGGAGCGAGAAAGAAAGCGCCGTGAGCATGAGGCTCAGATCCGCGAGAGAAGAGAAGCTGCAAGGCTGGAAGCCGAGCAGAAGAAACAGACCAAGCAGTTTGATCAGGTAAACAAAAAAGAGATCAAAGAAGACGAAAAGATCTTAAGGACAAATAAAAAGGTATCGGGTGTCACCTTCGATACCGAGATCGTTAAGCGGGTTCCCGATGAAGAATCCGGTAACATGCACGAGATCACATTAAACGGAATGGATGAGAAGAATGCCATCTATCGTTCCGAGCCGCAAAAGAGCAATATCGAATTCAAGGGCTTCGATGAACCTTCAAAGCCCGAAGAATTTATCATAGAGCCCGAGGATGATCCTTTTATTCCCGAGCCCATTCCTCAGCCCAAAAAGGAGCAAACACCCCGGGTACACGAGAAGGCTTCCGATATGTCGGGTAACATGCCTGAAGTAAAGCCCAAAGAAGGTTCAACAACATCAACGACTACTACGATACCGAAGAACTCCGGTCCTAAGCATAAATATGAATTCCCTCCCATCAATCTTCTGACGGAAAATAAGAGCAGAAGCGGTGGTGATTCAAGAGAGGCTGTTGAGCAGACCGCTCATAAACTTGAGGAAACACTTGATATCTTCGGTGTAAAAGCCAACGTTGTTTCCGTAAGCCAGGGTCCTACCGTAACAAGGTTTGAACTTGAGCCGGAACTTGGAACGAAGGTAAGCCGAATAAAAGGCCTGACAGACGATATCAAGTTAAGCCTTGCAACTTCTGATATCAGGATTGAGGCTCCGGTTCCCGGCAAATCCGTTGTGGGTATTGAGGTTCCAAATAAAGAAGCTCAATCGGTTCTCTTAAGAGACCTTATCGATACTCCTGAGTTTAAAAACAATAAATCAAGCTTAACCTTTGCCGTTGGTAAGGATATCTCAGGAAAAGTAATTGTATTTGATATAGATTCCTTCCCACACCTTCTTATAGCGGGTGCTACGGGTTCGGGTAAATCGGTATGTATCAATACGATAATCATGAGCATCATGTACAAGGCTCATCCTGATGACGTGAAGCTCATAATGATCGACCCCAAGGTGGTTGAATTAAGTGTATATAACGGAATTCCCCATCTTCTCATCGATGTTGTCACCGATGCCAAGAAAGCAGCCGGAGCGCTTAACTGGGCTGTTACGGAGATGATGGAACGATATAAGAAATTCGCCGATATGAATGTTCGTGACCTTAAGGGCTATAACGAAGTTATGGA
>JAEEIN010000170.1 GCA_016281385.1 Lachnospiraceae bacterium
AGGCACATATTCAGGCATCCTTCAACAACACCATCGTTACATTAACAGATGCTGAAGGTAACGCATTAAGCTGGGCAAGTGCCGGTGGTCTTGGATTTAGAGGTTCAAAGAAATCTACTCCCTACGCTGCACAGATGGCAGCAGAGACAGCTACAAAGGCTGCTCTTGTACATGGCTTAAAGTATGTTGACGTATTCGTAAAGGGACCCGGATCAGGCCGTGAGGCAGCTATCCGTGCGTTGGCAGCAAGCGGTTTGGAAGTAGTTTCTATCAGAGACGTAACTCCCGTACCTCATAACGGATGCCGCCCTCCCAAGCGTCGTCGTGTATAGTGACCGATTCACATTGTTTTTGCACCTGTATAAGGGTGCTACCACGTTGGAAGAAGGCCTTTTGGCTGTAAACAATAATCAGAAAGGATAATATTAAAATGGCAATCAACAGAACTCCTATTTTAAAGAGATGCAGATCTCTTGATCTTGATCCTACATTTTTAGGATATGACAAGAAGTCTAACAGAACAAACTCCCGCGCAGGAAAGAAGATCAGTGAGTATGGTCTTCAGCTCCGCGAGAAGCAGAAGGCAAAGTTCATCTATGGCATGCTTGAGAAGCCTTTCCGTAACTACTATGAGAAGGCTGACCGTATGAAGGGCATGACCGGTGAAAACCTTATGGTAATGCTCGAGTCCAGACTTGACAACGTTGTTTTCCGTATGGGATTTGCACGTACAAGAAGGGAAGCAAGACAGGTTGTAGACCACAAGCACGTTCTTGTTAACGGTAAGAAGATCAACATTCCTTCATACCAGATCAAGGCAGGAGACGTTATTTCTTTAACCGATAAGGCTAAGGAATTACAGAGATACAAGGATATCATCGAAGTAACAGGCGGAAGACTCGTTCCCGAATGGATCGATGTTGATCAGGATAACTTCAAGGGAACCATCAAGAACCTTCCTACAAGAGAAATGATCGACGTACCTGTTAACGAAATGCTTATCGTCGAGTTATATTCCAAATAATCTCTTTGATATTGCGTTTTTACCTAATGATGATAAAGGAGGAAGTATCCCGTGTTTGATTTTGAGAGACCCGAAATTAAGATTGTGGATGTATCTGAAGATAAAAGGTATGGCAAGTTTGTTGCTGAGCCTCTTGA
The DNA here is from genome assembly GCA_016281385.1 of Lachnospiraceae bacterium. Classification (GTDB taxonomy): domain Bacteria; phylum Bacillota; class Clostridia; order Lachnospirales; family Lachnospiraceae; genus UBA1258. The sequence goes on from JAEEIN010000170.1 coordinate 1,162, forward strand.
GAGAGGTTACGGTATCACACTTGGTAACTCCTTAAGAAGAATAATGCTTTCTTCACTGCCCGGAGCAGCAGTAAGCCAGATTAAGATCGAAGGCGTGCTTCATGAGTTCAGTTCCATTCCCAATGTTAAGGAAGATGTAACTGAGATCATCTTAAATATCAAGAACCTTGCTATCAAGAACAACAGCGAATCCAATGAGCCCAAGACCGCATACATCGATTTCTCCGGTGAAGGTGTTATCAAAGCATCCGATATCCAGGTTGATCCCGATATCGAGATCATGAACCCCGATCAGGTTATCGCTACCGTAAGCGGCGACAAGAACTCTAAGTTCTACATGGAGCTCACAATCACAAAGGGTCGCGGATACGTAAGCACAGATAAGAACAAGAATGCTTCTCTTCCCATCGGTGTTATTGCTATCGACTCCATCTACACACCCGTTGAGCGTGTTAACATGACAGTTGAAAATACCCGTGTAGGACAGCAGACAGACTTCGACAAGCTTACCCTTGACGTAACAACAAACGGAACACTGGCTCCCGAAGAGGCAGTAAGCCTTGCAGCCAAGGTATTAAGCGAGCATTTAAACCTCTTTATCGATCTTTCCGAAAGCGGAAAGGCTCTTACAGTTCTTGAGCCCAATCATGAAGAGGGCAAGGAGAAGGCTATCGATATGAGTATCGACGAGCTTGAACTCTCTGTCCGTTCTTACAACTGCTTAAAGAGAGCAGGTATCAACACCGTTGCGGAGCTTGTTAACAAGACTCCCGATGACATGATGAAGGTTCGTAACCTCGGACGTAAGTCCCTTGAAGAGGTTCTTCAGAAATTAAAGGATTTAGGCTTAGAGCTTAACTCCGGCGAAGAAATCTGATTAAATATGATTGCATGTGCGGTAAGACCGACGAGCACGCATGTGTTAACTCATAGATGGAAACCATGTGTTTTCCGCGTAAGCCCGATGAGCGGCGGAGGATGCACCATTTGTTTGAGAAAGGAAAAAGAAAATGGCAAAGTACAGAAAGTTAAGCAGAACATCTGCTCAGAGAAAGGCACTCTTAAGAGGCCAGGTAACAGCTCTTATCCAGAACGGAAAGATCGTTACGACCGAAGCTAAGGCTAAGGAAGTTCAGAAGATCGCTGAAGGTCTTATCGCTCTTGCAGTAAAGGAGAAGGATAACTTCGAGACCGTTAAGGTTACTGCAAAGGTTGCCAAGAAGGATAAGGACGGCAAGCGCGTCAAGGAAGAAAAGGACGGCAAGAAGGTTACCGTTTACGAAGAGATCGAAAAGGAGATCAAGAAGGACTCTGCATCCAAGCTTCACGCAAGACGTCAGATGCTCAAGGTTCTTTACGTAAACGAGACCAACAAGTTATTTGATGAGATCGCTCCCAAGTACGAGAACAGAAACGGTGGTTACACCAGGATCGTTAAGATCGGACAGCGTAAGGGCGATGCTGCCATGGAAGTATTACTTGAGCTTGTTTAATATTTTGCTTATTAAAAACCTCACACCTTCGGGTGTGAGGTTTTTGAATGTCTGAAGATATTATTTTGGCTCAGGGCTCGTTTGAGGAGACCGTATGATAAGCTGTCTCAGGATTCTTTGCGGCATATTCCGCCAGGGTTTCATGCCCGTTCATTACGCGCACGAGGACAGCGCACAGGATGATTATACCGATTATTTTGAGTAACGGTATGATCACATTCTTCTTATATGGTCTCAGGGCCTTGCATATTTTTGCCCAAAATGCGGAAAGCTTCTCTTTCATTTGTTTTCTTGTGTTTTCCTTTGTTTTTAAGTATAATCAGTTAGACTATTTTAATGATACCACAATAATCGGGAAATGAAGATGGAAATTGTAAAAACCGAAAATCTTACATTTGAATATATAAGACGTGACGAGGAAGACAACGTCGAAGGTATCACCACTGCCGTGGACAACGTTTCTTTAAGCGTTGAGCCGGGGCAGTTTATTGCCATACTCGGCCATAACGGCTCGGGTAAGTCCACCCTTGCCAAGCATTTAAACGCGATCCTCTATCCCACCGAAGGAACCGTATGGATCGACGGAAACGATACAAAGGATGATTCAAAACTCTGGACCATAAGGGAGACAGCGGGAATGGTTTTCCAGAACCCCGATAATCAGATCATAGGCCAGGTTGTGGAAGAGGATGTGGGATTCGGCCCGGAGAACATGGGAGTGCCCACCAAGGAGATCTGGGAGCGTGTGGAGGAAAGCCTTAAGGTCGTAGGTATGTACGAGTACCGCAAGTCATCTCCGAACCGTCTTTCCGGCGGACAGAAGCAGAGGGTATCCATTGCAGGCGTACTTGCCATGCATCCCAAATGCATTGTTCTTGATGAGCCCACAGCCATGCTTGACCCTGTCGGTCGACGCGAGGTCATCAATGCGGTCAGGGGCTTAAATGATGTTGAGAAGATCACCATCATCCTTATCACCCATTACATGGACGAGATCGTCAATGCGGACAAGGTTTTTGTTATGGACAGAGGCCATATCGAAATGGAAGGAACTCCAAGGGAGATCTTTTCACAGGTGGAGAGATTAAAGGAATTAAGGCTCGACGTTCCTCAGGTTACGGAGCTTGCATATATCCTGCGACAGAGAGGACTTCCCATACCCCTCGGAATACTTACCATTGATGAACTTACGGAGGCACTGAAGAAATGTCGCTGATAGTTAATCATGTTTCATATACATACAATCCCGGTACGCCCATGGAGAGGCATGCTTTAAAGGACGTAAATCTTGTCATAAACGAGGGAGAGTTCATCGGCCTAATCGGACATACCGGTTCAGGCAAATCCACCCTTGTGCAGCACTTAAACGGCCTTATGAGCCCTACTTCGGGTGAGATCTACTATAACGGAGAGGATATATCCGATCCCGACTTTCCAAAGAAGAAACTCCGCAGTGAAGTCGGGCTTGTTTTTCAGTACCCCGAGCACCAGCTCTTTGAGGTGGATGTATTCTCCGATGTCTGCTTCGGACCCAAGAATATAGGCCTTTCGAAAAAAGAAGCAGAGCTTCGTGCCTACGATGCCCTTAAGCAGGTAGGGATCGACGACGAGTACTTCTATCAGTCACCCTTCGACCTTTCGGGCGGTCAGAAGAGGCGTGTGGCTATCGCGGGTGTACTTGCGATGCAGCCGAAGATCCTTGTTCTTGATGAGCCTACGGCGGGGCTTGATCCCGGCGGAAGGGACGAGATCCTTGACAGGCTTCTAAAGATCAGGAACGACACCAACTGCAGCATAGTGCTGGTGAGCCATTCCATGGAGGACGTGGCCAACTATGCCGACAGGATAGTGGTGATGAATGACGGAAGTATTGTTTATAACGATGTTCCCCGTGAAGTCTTTAAGCATTACAGGGAATTAAAAGAAATGGGATTATCTGCGCCGCAGGTTACGCTGGCGCTTCACAGATTAAAGGAAGAAGGGTTCGCCGTTGATACGGATGCGATAAACGTTTCCGAGGCGGCGGATAGTATAGGAAGATGCTTCGGGATATAACACTGGGCCAGTATTATCCAACGGATTCGGTGATACACAGGCTTGACCCAAGAGTGAAACTCTTCGGAACGCTTATGTTCCTTATTTCGCTCTTTGTAGCTGACAATTTCATAGGGTATATTCCGGCGGTGATCTTTCTTGTTACGGTGATAACCCTTTCAAAGGTTCCCTTTAAGTATATGGTAAAGGGAATGAGGGCGATATTGTTTTTACTGCTTTTATCCGTGGTGTTTAACCTCTTTACCATAAAGGGAGAGGTGCTGGTAAGCTTCTGGAAGCTTTCGATAACAAAAGAGGGCATTAAGACTGCGGGATTCATGGCCTTCAGGCTGTCCTTTCTTGTTATAGGCTCATCCATCATGACCCTTACCACAACGCCCAACAACTTAACCGACGGACTTGAGAAAGGCATGGGTTTTTTGAAGATATTCAAAGTTCCGGTGCATGAGATCGCAATGATGATGTCCATTGCTTTAAGATTCATCCCCATTCTTGTGGAGGAGACGGACAAGATCATGAAGGCGCAGATCGCCCGCGGAGCGGATTTCGAAAGCGGCAATCTCATTAAGAAGGCTAAGAGCATGGTGCCCCTTCTTGTTCCGCTGTTTGTTTCTGCTTTCCGGCGTGCAAACGACCTTGCTATGGCAATGGAAGCCCGAGGCTACAAAGGCGGCGCGGGACGGACAAAAATGAAGCCCCTTGTTTATAAAAGCAGGGACGGAATTTCGTATCTTGTTATTTTTGCTTATTTTGCATTAATGATCGTACTTAGAAAACTGTTTTAGGAAAAAGAATGAAAAGAGTACTGCTTTGCGTGGCATATGACGGCACGGGTTATTCCGGCTGGCAGCTTCAGGACAATGCCCCCACCATCGAAGGAGAACTGAATAAAGCACTGTCGGATCTTCATGGAGAGCCCATAACGGTCATAGGGGCCAGCAGAACGGACGCAGGGGTTCATGCCCTGTGTAATATGGCAGTATACGATACAGAGGCCAGAATGCCCGGTGAGAAGGTGTCCTACGCGTTGAACACACGCCTTCCTTCCGATATCAGGGTGGTCTGGTCAAAGGAGGTTGCCGCGGATTTCCATCCCAGGCATATGCTCACGGAAAAGACCTACGAATATAAAATATGGAACGACGGATTCATGCCCCCCACAGAAAGGTTTTATTACTGCCACGTCATCGGTAAGCTTGATGTTGATGCAATGAGGAAGGCATCAAGGTGTCTGGTGGGTGAACATGATTTCAAAAGCTTCTGCAGCGTTCAGACAACGGCCGAAACCACGGTGAGGAATCTTATCTCCATAGACATTGTTGATAACAGTCCTAAGATAAGTGTTCTTGTTAAGGGAAACGGTTTTTTATACAACATGGTCAGGATCATAGCAGGAACCCTCATAGACGTGGGTCTGGGCAGAAGAACGGTGGACAGTGTAAAGGCTTCTTTGGAGGCTCTGGATCGCCAAAAAGCGGGTCCGACAGCCCCTGCCAGAGGTCTTTTGTTAAAAGAGTTTGTTTTTGTTGACAATATACCCTGATTTTTGAAAAAAGTTATTGACACTACGGGATTTATTGGAATATAATACCAAAGTGCGACAAGTCTGAAGACACTCAGCCAAAGCCCCGGTACGGTGCCTGAAATTGTCGAAATCGTAGTTGATCTGTTTATATCAATGGAGGAATAAAAATGAAGACATTTATGGCCAGTCCTGCTACCATCGAAAGAAAATGGTATGTAGTTGACGCTACAGATAAGACCCTCGGCCGTATGGCAAGTGAGATCGCCAAGGTTTTAAGAGGAAAGAATAAGCCTACCTATACACCTTTTATGGATACAGGTGATTTTGTTATTGTTGTTAACGCAGAGAAGATCGCTGTAACCGGTAAGAAGCTTGATCAGAAGATCTACTTCCGTCACTCCGATTACATCGGTGGTGTTACCGAGACAACCCTTCGTGACAAGCTTGCTACAAAGCCCGAAGAAGTTGTTGAGATCGCAGTAAAGGGAATGCTTCCCAAGGGACCTCTTGGACGCCAGATGGCGAAGAAGCTTTTTGTTTATGCAGGACCTGAGCACAAGCATGAGGCTCAGAAACCTGAAGAGTTAAATTTCTAAGAGGACTGAAAGGAGAGTAAGAAAATGGCTAAAGCAAAAGCTTCAAAAGCAGCTAAGTATTATGGCACAGGCAGAAGAAAGTCTTCTATCGCCCGTGTATATTTAGTACCCGGTAAGGGTGATATCAAGATCAACAAGAGAGACATCGACGATTACTTCGGTCTCGATACCTTAAAGGTTATCGTTCGTCAGCCCCTTGTTGCTACAGAGACAACTGATAAGTACGATGCGATCATCACTGTTAAGGGCGGCGGATTTACCGGCCAGGCAGGAGCTATCCGTCACGGTATCTCCCGTGCACTTCTTGAGGTTGACGGTGAGTTCAGACCCGTTCTTAAAAAGGCAGGTTTCTTAACCAGAGATCCTCGTATGAAGGAAAGAAAGAAGTACGGCTTAAAGGCCGCTCGTCGCGCTCCTCAGTTCAGCAAGAGATAATCAGAGAACCGAGAAAGCCCGAAAATATGGCATTCTTACCCCGAAAGGACATCCCTTTCGGGGTATTTTTTTGCCCAAAATC
>JAEEIN010000171.1 GCA_016281385.1 Lachnospiraceae bacterium
CAATTTGATCGAAACCTTCCCGTATCGTTTGTTTATCCCTTCAATAACCGCTCCGGTAACACCAAAGAATCTTATATTCGAAGACAGGAGTCTCGGATCCAGAAATGTATTGTTTTCCATTCCAAGCTGTGCAAATGTTTCATGCAGCCAGTAAAACACCGGCACATCCGTATTGACAAAAAACATAAGATACTTGCTGCAGGATGAGGTATTGATAAATACCATTTTGTAATCGTGGATAAGGTGTTCTCTGAATGCCGAGTCCCCTGCAATATACGGTCGTATCAGCGTCCTGATACCTTTTTCTTCATATATGCTGCCATAAGGACCTTTTGAAGGTGAAATAAGGTCTATCTTCCGATCGGAGAAAAAAGGAAGGTCCAACAACTCGTTCAATACTACCTGTGCCCCGTTCAGTTCGAGATCCGGGGTTATCACCAGTATTTCCGATCCCTCATCCTGTTTCAGTTCAACGATCAGATCTCGGTAAGCCTCAAGCATGCTTTTATCGCTGAATCTTTTCAGTGCGATCTCCTTGTTCTTCCTGCTCAGTTCTTCCCTGACAAGGGATGCTTCCCACGAGGCAAATCTCGAGCCGTCGCCGGGCTCACAAGTCAAAAAGAAGCCGTTATCATCACAGATCATTTCCTTGTTACCGCCAACAGCTGTCAGTACATGGATCATGCCCATGTGCATTGCTTCAATAGTCGCAAAGTCAAAGATGGATAATCTGTGAGCAAGAATATAGTAGTCAGCCTCAGCATACAGGTTGATTATCGTTTCGTGGGAAACCGGTTCTTTTATCCATAAAACATGGTCTTCTATATCTTTTATCTCCTCGCTTAAACGTCCCGCCATAACCCCGTTGCCGATGACGATCCACTTATAGTCGTTATATTTGCCATATTCCTTAAAAAAAGCAGGCAGACGTTCAACCCCTTTGGCTTCATTGAGAACCGCTATCGAAGCAAAAATGCGTTTACCCTGTTGCTTCCATTCAGAAACCGAAGATAGCAAGTCCTTATCAACGCATTCCGAATCGGAAATTTCCGGCCGGCAGCCGTTATATAAGGTTTTCACTTTGCAAAGATTCAAAAGCTGCGAAATCTCATCTTCGGATGTCGCCATAAATGCTTCTTTTGCTCCATCGGAAGGGAAACATACTACCTGTGCTTTTGACAGAACATATTGGGTAAGGCGAAATGCTTTTTCTCTGTATTCTTCATCCGCCTTTAAACCATATATCTTAGCCTCATGAAAAACAGATCCCTGCCCGTGATAAATAACTGCAGTCCGATCTATATGATTGCAAAGATTCTTCAATGCATAAAAACAGGTAAAGTCATGAAAAATAAATATGTCGTCGGAAGAAAAAGAAAGTCTGTCATCGAGAATCGAATACAGCTTCATAAGACCGCTTACACCTCCGGAGCATATTTCAGCATCCTCGGAATAAGAAGTTTTTTGTCCGTTTGCTTCTATGAGAGTATCACCGAAAATGAAGTACATTTCAGGGATCAGTCCATACTTCCCATTTGCCATGTAAAGGCGATAAGCGACGCCCTTACCGCCGCCTCCAAAGCCTTCTGTATAATCTCCTTCGGAAAAACAAAAAACGCGCATGCTTTATATCTCCTTAAATGTCCCCGATATCATTCATCCCATTTTTCTTCAAGGCCCTCAAGGGCAAATTCCTGGATTGCCTCAACGATCTGGCGGGGCGTCAGTTTCTCCCTGTACTCAGGATTTGAGAATAATGCTGCAAAATCAGGCAAGTATTCTTCATCTTTTTCAAAGGATATTGCATCAAAATCGTGTCCCAGCCATGCGTAATCCTCTTCCGTCATTTCTTCGGGAATAAAATACATTGCTCCATATCGGATGGAATGCCACTCCTTCAGCTTGTATAGGGAAGTGTACTTATATGCTGTATAGGTTCCGTAGGTTTCAAATTCACTGAAGCTGTTTGACTGGATCTTACTCGGGTCCACCGCCCTTAAGATCTTCTCAAAAAAGGCAGTTCCCGGGATCTGCACATTGTTTTCGATATCCCCGATCAGATTCTTCATAACCGGAACGTTAAATAACATATGTTCCGAAATAAAGGATTTGCCTATAACCTTCTCCATGCCAAGCAGTTTCTTTATAGTAACGAAGTATTCCTCGTGATATTCATGCTTCAGATCAAAATAGGGTTTATCGCCCTCCTTTTCAAACATGAAAAAGGGCTTTGTGGGAACGGTATCTCCGTCCCAGGTAAGATAATAGTCATGGGCCGAGAAATCGCAGTATTTCATTTTTAAAAACTGCTGGTAATACCATCCCGTGAGGCCTCTCGGCACGTTATCAACCTTCAGTATATCCTTCATAACCTCATTTACGGAGTCAAAGGGAAGAATATCATTCTCGTCAACGAATCCAACCTTGTCAGCCCAGCTTTCCTTCATAGCGAGCTCTCCAACCTCTTTGCTGCCCACAAAAATTATCTTGTCGGCGGGCATTAACCGAATCAGTCGATCAAAATTGGCTCTGACTCTTTTGTAATCTTTTGGTGTGATCACGATTATCACATCATAAACCTGTTCCATGGCATTACTCCTTCATTATCATCTGACAATACATGAATACGGATTTCTTTTTATGAACAAAATGAATTAAATATAAATATATGATATACTATTATCAGTATTTTTTCTACGGAGGAATCATACCGATGGTTGATTTTGTTGCAGAAATATATAATTTTGCCCAGCTCATCCCTGCGGTTAAAGAAGTGGTTGAAAACTGCTATGCAGAAGAGACTCTCAAGGTTAAAGCCAACTGGACATCTATCCAGGAGCTTCTCGTAGAATTCTGTAAAGAAGTAACCAAAAAGAACTGCGAACTCGGCAATGAAATGTACTGCATCCTTCAGACTGCCTGCTCTCATACACAAAAGGAACCCGCCAACTATAACCTGATGGCTGACGACTTAAACAGCCTAATTCCTCATATGTACAGAGCAATTAACCAATTCGGTCAAGTTGATGTATCCGAAGACGACTATCGTATCTTCAGTTCAAAAAGCGGCTTCTTCACTCTTGAAAAGATTTCTTCAAACAGAGTTTTTCATTCCGCCGAAGATCCCATGTGGGAAGCATATATCTGTGCAAAAAGAATTTATTGTCCCAAATATTCAACCTTCAGTTTCATAGGCTGCGGTCTCGGATATCTTCCCTGGCAGTTATTCTGTCTCTCCGATTCAAGTGTGGACATCCATATCTTCCACAATGACCCCGTCATTGTTCAATACGCTCTGGACTATGGTGTTCTTGGCTGGATTCCCGAAGATAAGCTCCATATCCACATTGAAGAGGACCAGTTCAAATTGCTGGATTCTTACTCCGATCCACACCCCGAATGGGGCAAGATAGGTTATCGGTGCTGTAACGATATCTTTGAGACACTAAACGAAAAAGCCAAGGATATTCTTGTGGGATTCGATGCACTCAACGGTACAGAAACGATCTTTAAAGACATAGTTGATATTAATCTTGCAAGAAATATAAGAAATATCTCGGAAACATTTTATTCATTCAAGCCTAAAACAGATTGCAGCGAATGTCTGGTAGTTGTAGCCGGTCCTTCTTTGGATAACAATCTTGATCTGATCAGGGAAAACGTTGGCAAAAAAACAATAATCTGTGCAAGTACGGTTTTGAAGAAGCTTCTTTCAAACGGAATAAAGCCCGATTGTGTTACCGTTTTGGACCCTCAGACCCGTACTTACGGTCATTTCGAAGGGCTTACGGACGAATCCGTTCCAATCCTTCTCAGTTCCACCGCCAACTGGCGTTTCGGCGAACTGTACAAAGGAAAGAAGTATATCGTTCCGGGCTGTTCTTCCGAGGAAAGTATTGCATACTTTAAGGCCCGAAACATAGCCTCCGTCGACATCGGAACCACCGTTTCCAGCCTTGCCATAAGGATTGCCCTGACTTTGGGTGCAAAACAGATCGATCTGTTCGGTCTGGATCTTTCCTATCCCGGCGGTAAAAGCCATGCTTCAGGCACAATGGATCTGACAACCAAATCCACAGAGGGAATGATCGAGATTCCCTGTGTTTCCGGCGGAACGGTCTACACGACACGTCAGTTTATGATCTATATAACTGAAATCGAAGAAATGATAGCCAAGAACAAGCAGGTCCGTTTTGTTGATTATTCCGACATCGGAGCCAAGTTCAAAGGAGTAATATGGCACAAGAATCTGTAAGCAGAACAAAAGAACTGATCATTAAAATCCAAAATGCCATGCATGCCGGCGCACTTCCCTGCAGCGACATTCCCATTGAGGATATCAAAAGCTGTGTCCGCGGTGAACTCAACGTACACGAGAATACTTTTACCGCCGCTCAGTTTCAGGAACTGGGAATAAGATTTAACAGTTTTTCTTCCCGCATTACCGATGGGGAAACGGATGCATCAAAGATTGATATGTTCATCGACGGAATGCTCATCTGTCTGGAGACTGTTTCTGAAGCCGTATGTTCCCTTGCGGACAGGAAATATTGGTCCCTTATCCATGCTTCAAGGCTTAATGACCCGGAAGTAGCCGAGGTAATCGATTTTGTGGACCGCAGGCACGATGTACGCCTTCTGCCCTATGATTTTGTGGATAACTACATGAATACCCCCTGCGAAGTAGGCTACGACCCCGAATGCGGTATGCATTACGTCCCCTACAAAAACCGCCGAATGTATTTCCCTGAATTCTGGGATGAAGAACGTATTTCAAGCTATTTTCAGGCTCTTATGGCTGAGCAGGATCCTTATTCACCCCACAGTTATCAAAAAGATGGATTCAACATTCCGGATAATGCGGTCATCGCCGATGTAGGTGCGGCAGAAGGCTTCTTCTCCATGGATCAGATAGACAACGCAAAGCACATATATATCATGGATGCGGACCGTGACTGGATCAGTGCTTTGCAACAGACTTTCAAAAATGATATGGACAAGGTGGATATAATTTTCGGGTATGTAGGATCTGAATCTGACGGAGAAGAGAATATAACCCTCGATGAAACATTCTCGGATATTCACATCGATTATATCAAGATGGATATTGAGGGTTATGAAAAATCCGCGTTGATCGGAGCAAAAAATCTTTTATCAAACAATGATATCACCTGTGCGATCTGCACCTATCATTGCAGAGAAGACGAAAAATGGGTTACGGAATACTTAAACAGCCTCGGTTATAAAACAGCCCACTCAAGGGGCTATATGTGTCCGGACTGGACAGTAGAAAGCAGACTGAACGCAGAATTAAGAAGAGGCGTTGTCTTCGGTCGCAAATAATTACTTTCTTTAAACACAAAAACAGGGATTACCTTTCGGTAATCCCTGTATCTTTTTATATCTATTAGCCAAGAAGTGATAATACGTTCTGGTTAGCCTGGTTAGCCTGAGTAAGCATTGATGTACCTGCCTGAGCAAGGATGTTGTTATTCGAGTATCTAACCATCTCTGTTGCCATATCTGTATCACGAATCTGAGATTCAGCACTTGTGGTGTTCTCAACAACGTTATCAAGGTTCTTAATGGTGTGCTCAAGTCTGTTCTGGATAGCACCGAGATCAGATCTCTGCTTGGATACGCTTGCAAGTGCGCTCTTGATAGTTGTGATAGCTTCCTGTGCATCTAATGATGTTGTAACCTTAACATCATTGATACCGATACCGGTTGCGCTCATCTTTGCGATGCTGATTCCGATTCTCTGTGCATCTTCGTTCTCTGCACCAACCTGAAGCTTCTTAGCTGTGAAGCTGCCATCAAGTAAGCACTGTTCGTTGAAGGTTGTGGTTGTAGCTACACGGCTGATCTCTGTCTTGAGAGCCTGTACTTCGGAATCGATGTATGTACGGTCAGCAGATGTATTTGTTGAGTTTGCTGCCTTAACTGCAAGTTCGTTCATTCTCTGAAGCATATCGTGCACTTCTGCAAGTGCACCTTCAGCTGTCTGTACACAGGAGATACCGTCCTGAGCATTTGCGGAAGCCTGGGTAAGACCTCTTACCTGGCGTCTCATCTTTTCACTGATCGCAAGGCCTGCTGCATCATCAGCTGCTCTGTTGATCTTATAACCGGAAGATAACTTTTCAGTTGACTTCGCCTGACTTCCGGTTGTGATATTTAACATTCTGTTAGAGTTCATTGCTGTTAAGTTGTGCTGTACTACCATTTTTATTTCCTCCCTGAATCGAAGATTTGCATCCTTGCCACCACCGTGGCCAAAGGTAAGTTAATTGTCAGTTATCAGTTTTTTTAATGAATTCATCTGTAACGTTCCTTCGTTACATAACATATATCGGTGGCTTTACGAAATACTTTATACCTTTTTACAAAAAAATTGAATTTTTTATTTTTTCTGCAAAAAGCACTATTTATGCGCCAAACAAGCGCTTAAGCCCCGCTTCATAAGAGAACAGATCCTTCACTCTTTCCTTACCGGCTTCGGCAATACGACGTCTCAGATCATCATTTGAGAGATACCTGTTTATCTGATACACGCATTCCTCAATATCATTGTACACCGCAATGTGAACTCCGTCATCAAAATTTTCCAAAAGTTCCTCCTGGGGATTGGAAAGAAGGAAACCGCCGCAGGCAAGTACATCCAGACTTCTTAAGGGAATACCCGTATGTATGGATCTTAACGTGATCTGAAGATTGATCCTGCTCTTACTAAAAACAAAGGGCATTTCATTATCATAGTCCACGGTTTTCTTGTTACACGCTTCCAGAACGGGAACGGCCGATGTATCGGATCCGGTAAATAATGAAAAAGAATAACCCGTTTTGCCGCTCTCTTCAGCCACAGCTTTCATCAGACCCATTCTTTCATCCGAAGATATCTTCTTTTCCAGGATGGATTCACGGGTTATGATCTCGGGCACATCAAAGTAATTGTCTCCAAGCATAACATTGTGCCTTTGCATATAGGGAAGAAGAATATCCATCATAAGTTCGAGATTGTCATTCAATCTCTGAGTTTTGTCCGAAAACATACAGCCGGCGATGATCTCATCCATCTTCTTCCATTTCTCATCGTAATCCCCGTTTGCAACTGCTTCTTTTTTGAAGACATTATAGAGATTGCATTTTATCTCGTCCGTATAAAGAGATCCCACAAAGGAAACATCCGGCGAATATCCTTTGGATCTTAGCTTATCATTAAGTTTTGCCCTTCTGATCTTTTCATCAAAGTATGCTGTATCAACCGCCAAGGGAGCATAGTATACATTATCGATCCCTATTTCTTTCAAAAAACTGCAAAGAGATCTGTCAAAAATACCGATATGATTGCAGTCATATATAACGCTTTTTGCATAAAGGGTGAGTTCGGGAGAATCATAGATCCATGAATAGTAGTCGATCCCAACGGTATTGCATACCATGGAGACTATGGGCAGATAATTATATGAAAGAACAACATCAACATTCTCCCTTTTTATCGTAAAGATCAGTGACTGTGCAACATCCGCGTCCATCATGAAATCTTTACATTCTTTTTCCAGATAAATGACGTCATAGCCAAGTTCCGTCATTTTTTCATATAACAGTCTGTCGGTGTATCCGCCCCATGCATATAAGAGGATCTTCATACATATTCTCCTTTTACAGAAACAAGGGAGAGCTTTCGCTCTCCCTTATCTCTATGGTTTTAGTTCACTTTTGCAGCGACTCTATTAGCCAAGAAGTGATAATACGTTCTGGTTAGACTGGTTAGCCTGTGCCAACATTGCAGTACCTGCCTGAGCAAGTATGTTATTGTTGGAGTACTTAACCATCTCTGTAGCCATATCTGTATCACGGATCTGAGATTCAGCTGCTGTGGTGTTCTCAACAACGTTGTCGAGGTTCTTGATTGTGTGCTCAAGTCTGTTCTGAACTGCACCGAGGTCAGATCTCTGCTTGGAAACACTTGCAAGAGCGCTCTTAATTGTTGTGATTGCGGTCTGAGCATTTCCGGATGTAGTAACGTCAACGCCGTTGATACCAATTCCGGATGCGCTCATCTTAGCGATGCTGATGTTGATTCTCTGTTCGGTCTCGTTCTCTGCACCAACCTGAAGCTTCTTGCCTGTGAATGAACCATCAAGTAAGCACTGCTCGTTGAAGGTTGTTGTTGTAGCTACACGGCTGATTTCGGTCTTAAGAGCCTGTACTTCGGAATCGATGTAAGAACGGTCAGCAGATGTATTGGTGGAGTTTGCTGCCTTAACTGCAAGCTCGTTCATTCTCTGAAGCATATCGTGTACTTCTGCAAGTGCACCTTCTGCTGTCTGTACTGCTGAGATACCATCCTGAGCGTTAGCAGAAGCCTGTGTAAGACCTCTTACCTGACGTCTCATCTTCTCACTGATTGCAAGACCTGCTGCATCATCTGCTGCTCTGTTGATCTTGTAACCGGAAGATAACTTCTCTGTTGACTTGGACTGAGTGCTCGTTGTAACGTTGAGCATTCTGTTAGAGTTCATCGCTGTTAAGTTGTGCTGTACTACCATATTTTCCTCCTTGAATTAAGATGTAGCATCCTTGCTACAAATGTGTGATTGGTTAATGAAGTTCCGATCACCTCCGGCCGTACGCTCCATTGGTTGATCTTTCCTTCGGGTTCGAAAGGATTTCTCCTTTACTTGTATAATATATCGGTATGGTTACCGATAAATTAATACCTGAAATGAAATTTTTTATATAATTATCCGTTAATCGAAACAAACAGTTCAAATATCATCTTTTTCCGGAATTCAACATCGTCTGGGTATATGACTTTATGGCCTTTGACTGGCTTCTTCCGGATTTGATCTTTGAATGTTCACCCTTAAAGTAATTCTCAAGGGCTGCTTTGTTTCTTGCCTCCTCCGCCTGGATCGTGGTGCTTAATTCCGTGATCTCTGTGATCAGGGACTGCATAAGCCTGATCTCGTCGGCATATTCAGCTTTGTTTGCTTCAAGTTCTGCCTTAAGATTATCATAAACTATCTGAAAACCGTTGTCCAGTTTGTTAAGCTTATAAATGAGTATACCTTTCTCATCGGCATTCTTGTCAAAATCTTCGGCAGAAAAAGGAACACGTTTTATGAGATCAAGCTGCTCCGCGTTCTTTTTGCGGATGTCCTTTAATATCTCGATCTTGCTCTTTAAACTGTCGATCATTGCGGTAACATATGCTCTTTCCATCGGCATTATACCTTCGCTCTCTTCATGACCTCTTTCCAGTTATCTCTGACGGAACGGAGATGCGTAACGACCTCCTCCATTATTTCAGGATCCTTTCTTGAGTTGGCCATTATGAGCCTCTCAGAAAGATATACGTAAATATTCTCAAAATCCTGGGCCACCGGATACTTCATATCAAGAGTCTCTCTTAAATAGTCGATTATCTTCTCAACTCTGACTATATTATTGTGAGCTCCCTGAATATCCTTCTGCTCCATCTTCATGATGGCGATGTTTCCAAACTTGATGGCGCCCTCATAAAGCATAAGAGTAAGTTCCGCAGGTGACGCTGTAAGGATTCTGCTGTTGTTATATTGTGCGTACGCATTAGGCAAAGCCATTTAGCATACCTCCTGTAAAAATTATTTGCCGGTTCCGAATAATCCGGAAAGATACGAATTCTTGGATTCCATCTTTGAAAGAGCTGTTTCCATCTTTGCAAACTTGGAATACCACTTATCTTCATACTCGTTAAGTTTCTTCTCTGCTTCAGCGATCTTGCTGTCCCAATCGGAAAGATCCGTCTTCATCTTCTTATCATCATAGAAGGATCCGTAGGATCTGGAAGAAGAACTCTTGGAAAGAGTCGAAAGTTCATCGGAAAGCTTGTTCATAAGTCCGGTGAAGAAGCTTACGACCGAAGCGGAATCCGTTGCGATCATGGACTTAAGCTTATCAGCGTTACCCGATGTATCGGCATCATCCTTATCACCGTCGATATGAAGCAGTGCTTTTTCGTTATCGGCTGCGTCAAAGTAATTGAGCGTTCCGATTCCGAGATCGGTAAGATACATTGTTTTGCCGCCAACCTTGAAGCCGGCTGCCATGGTATCCTTAAGAGTTGTAAATAAGTTTCCGAGATCACTGTCTTTTCTTAATAAGGAATCTTTGATCTTGTTTTCAAGTTTCTCGGCTTCCGTTTCGGAAATGGCATCTCTCTCCTCGTCTGTCAGAGGATCAAGTTTATTTACTTCTGCATTATAGAGTTTATCGATCTCTTTTACGAGGTCGTTGTACTGCTTGATAAACTTCTTAACCATATCGTAAACACCTTCGGTATCATCCTGGGTGGTTACCGTAATGGTTTCGTCATCAGCGGTCTTGGCCATTACCGTAAAGGTAAGTCCGTTAACCTCTATATTATTGGTAGCGGATGTAAAGGTCGCTCCGTTTAATTCGATCTTCGCATCGGATCCCGTAAGCTTTACAGCCTTGGAATTGGTATATGTATCATATTCTCCGTTAAGAACGTTCTGTGCCATTTCAGCCTTGGAAAGAAGTCTCTGATAAGCAGCTTCAACCTCCTCCGGATCCTCCATGTCCTTTGCTTCCTCTTTAAGGAGTGCAAAGAGAGGATTGTCAACGCCTTCATTAATAACGGCATCTCCCGATCCAAGATTTCTTAATTCGGTAAGATTATCTGCAAGAGAATGATACTTCGCATAATTTACGTCCTTTTCGGGATCCGTAACCGCTGCATTGATACCGAGCTTGCTCATAGCCTTAAGACCGGCAGCGTCATTTGCGGTTATGGAGAAATCAGCCTTGGTTCCGCTTGTGGTGGCACCAATGAAAAGGCGCGAATTCTTCTCATCGAAGTTCGCATTTACGCCTGCGGATTTAAGCTTACCCACAAGATCGTTGACCGTCATTTCACCGGTCACTTCGATATCGGTTGTTTTCCCGTTTGTTGTAAGTGCGAAAGATCCGCCGTCCGTGATCCCCAGTTCTGAAAGCTTTGTACTTCCCTTAACTGCGCTCTTATCCGTAGTCTGGATCTCAGCACCGGTAAGATATCCGGACTGAGCAAGTTCCTTGATCTTAAGAGACTGAACCGCGTTCATTGCGCCCGATCCGGTAATTACGCTTACCGCATTGGGGTTGCTCACGGAAGTAGTCTTCTTTACATAGTCGGTGGAAAACTGCATGCTTGTGATGGTAGCACGAAGGGATTTCATCTTTGTGTTAAGGTCCTTCCACTTCTCCTGCTTCCACTCAAGCTTTGTTTTTTCGGCATTATATTTTGTTACTTTTGTCTTCTTGGCCTTAACCAGTTCCGAAATAAGGGACTCGGTATCAAGACCTGAATACATTCCGGTTACTCTTGTAGGCATAATATCCTCCTTTGGTGTTATCTGAATTCATCCACCATGATGCCGGCAATCTCCCAAACCTTTGCGATCATATCAAGAGTCTTTTCGGGAGGAAGTTCCTTAATGACCTTCTTCGTTTCCCTGTCAACGATCTTGATGGTTACACGGTTTGTTCCTTCATGAATGCCGTAGATTGCCTCGGAATTCTGCATTTTTTTGTTGAGCTTCTCAACAGCCTGCTGAATAGTTTCGTTGCTGGGCTGCTGCTCCTCTGAGAATCTGTTCTTGGATTCGTCCTTCTCCTCAGAAGGCTCAACCACCTTGGTGGTATCATCAACCTTCGGAGCTTTTTCTGCGATAGAAACATCCGTGTACTCTGATGCAGTTTTGGCGCTACCGTTGTTCACAGGCTGGTAGGACTGTGCCTGTAATGTCATAGTAGTATTAATGGGTTCAAGTGCCATGTTATTGCCTCCTTGCTAACATGTGAAGATAGTCCTTCTGGTTCATATATCGGACCCTCACCGACAAAAGTTAATAGTTACAAGGCCAAAATTTTCATCTTGGCCTTTGAAAACAAAAATCTTATGATCAGCCGAACAGGTTCTTGAGTCCTTCCATTGCTGTACCGGAATCCATCGCCTCTTTGTTGGCTTCCTCGATCTGTACATAGATCTCTTTTCTGTAAACCGGCACTTCCTTGGGAGCCGAGATACCGATCTTAACCTGCTCTCCCTTGATCTCAAGGATCGTGATCTCTACATTGTTGTTGATGACGAGGGCTTCGCCCTTCTTACGAGATAATGCTAACATGTGCCCTCCTTCTTCCCGTTCTTAACGATATCGTAGATAGGGAACTTAATCATATATTCTTCGCCGTCAAGAATGATCTGAACGGCCTTTCTTTCCTTAACATTGATGACAAGGGGTGCTCTTAAGTTAACGCTCATCTTCTTAAGATCCTTGGGAACCGTAACCGTAACAAGAACAAGGATCTCATCGGGATCAAGTTCTCCCAGGGGCTTTAACATCTCGTCATCCACAACGGGATTGTAAGAAGAAAGAACAAGAAGCGGATCCATAACGGGCATTGCGAATGCGGGCTCCTGAAGTGACTGAAGCCATCTTATGCCTGCGTCATTTCCCTTTTCCTCATCATAGATAAGAGCGAAATCGGTAAGATCGGGAAAACCGATTATACCGTTTTCAAAATGAATGATCTTGTTGTCATCGATGGTAACTTCCCCAAACACTTTTGTTTCGATAGTCATTTTTATTCCTCCTTGGATTCCTTTCTCAATCTACAGATAATTCAGGAGCGATTCCTGAAGGATCTTGCTGGTTGCCATAAGCGAAGCATTGTATGCATACTCGGCGCTGGTAAGCTTTACGGCTATCTCTGCCATGTCCACATCTTCGTTCTCGGACTTTAATTCCCTTAAAGTGGAAAGCTGGGTATCAAGTCTGTTCTCAATGAGTTCGAGACGCTTGCTTCTTGTACCGCAGTTTGTAAGTGCAAGGTTATTTTTGGTAAGATAACCCTCTGCGTTTGTGATGCCGTGGCCGAAAATTTTTGAAAGCTTGTCGTTTAAGAAGGTCTCCGCTTTCTTGGCTGCATCGAGTTCAAGTTTGGCCTCGTCGTACTCGGCGGTGCCTTCAGTTAAGCCGGCAAGTTTCTTCTCAAGTTCCGTCACGGTATCCTCGATCTTGTTGACATCGTTTATGGCGATAACGATATCATCCAGATCTCTCTTTATATCATGTGTAAAACATTCGCCTGCGGTAGTATTGATCCTGAGGGACTGGTTTACACCTATATTATACACTATTTCTCCGTTACTTGAATCAAGACTGTAATTAATTGTTGAAGAAACTCCGTGCTCATCAATAGAAGTGCTGGTGCAGTTGAAATAGTGCTCGGGACGAAGGTCGCCCTTTACCCAGCTGTTCTTGCCGTAACCTACTGTCACATCGGCGATCTCATCAGGAGAGGCCACGACCTCTGAACCAAGGAAGATCTCGCCGGTAGAAGCATCAAAGCAGACTCCCGAGGGATTATTCTTTATATAATCATATGGATCGGTCTGCGCCGTTGCAGTATATGTATTTGTCGCACCCTTGGCAGATATCGTCAAAGATATATCCTGCTTCATAAGGTTGTCATATGAAAGTCTGATCCTTGTTATATCGGAAGAAGAAACCTTTGTTTCATCCTTGCCTGTAAGACCATCTTCGTAGTACACATGGGTTATGCTGTCTACCTTAAGGCTGCCGCCCTCTTCGGAATTCCAGGTTTCCTGTATTCCATAAGCAAGAGTTTCCTGCTTCTGGAAAGTGAGATCCGAATCAGTCCTGAAACCTGTGAATACGCTTCTTCCGGCGAAATCGGCATTACCGGTATTGTAGATCTCAGCCGAAAGTGCCTGAAGGTTCTCGAGGATGATCTCGCGATCCTCTCTCTTAAGAGTATCGCTGGTGCCCTTAACATACTGCTTTCTTATATCGGTAATGATATCGGAAAGTGTGGTAATGGCATCCTCTGTAACCTGAAGCCAGGACTTTGCATCCGCAGCATTCTTCTGAAGATACTGCTCGGTCTGATTGACGGAGGTACGAAGCCTTAAAGATCTGAGGGCAATGATGGGATCGTCCGAAGGCCTTGCGATCTTCTTCTCCGTTGCGATCTGTGTCGAAAGAGTATCCTGTAACACTTTATTATTGTTGATATTAGTTAACGAATTGTTTTGGATTATCCTGTTGGTTATTCTCATGTTTAACCTCTTTTAACTGCTTATACTCCTGTTTCCAGGATAAGTCTGTTATAGATCTCGGAAAATACCTGTATCATCTTTGAGGAAAGATTGTAAGCGTTCTGGAATTTAACAAGACTTACGGCTTCTTCGTCGGAATCAACGCCAGAGATTGCGATACGCTGATTTTCTATGGTGTTTTCCATTGTTTCGTAATAGGTCTTACTTGACTTTGCCCTTGATGCGTTAAGTGCCACATCGGAGAGAAGGCTCTGTAAGAATTCACTGGCGGAACCGCCTCTGAATCCGGTCCTTCCCGTATCGGAAACGAGCTTTGTATAGTCGCTCTTGAGTTCAAGGAGCTGATCCACAACGTCACATTTGGATTCACCGTCGGATACTCCCGTTCTTGTTGCAAGAAGCTTGGGATCAAGTGAAACGGTGTTGTTTATCGCAAAGTTTGCTGCGGTGAGAAGATAATAGGAATCATAATAATCATCGCCGCTGTCGGGATTGGGATCCTTGGTGGAGCAGACATTTGAACCG
>JAEEIN010000172.1 GCA_016281385.1 Lachnospiraceae bacterium
GAGAACATCGTAAGGATCACATATACGGTAAATGAGGCCTTTTCGGAAGAAGAAAAGCCCGGTGTTGTGGCGAAGGATCCCTTTGCCGACTGGACATATTCTGAAACGGAAAAAGAAGTAAAGCTGGCTCTTCCCAAGGCGGCGGCTGTGATATCAAAGGACAGCGGAGCGATAAGCTTTAAGGACGGTAACGGTGATCTTCTTTTTTCGGGGGATAAGGAACTTCCCGTTGAATTTGAGGAGTTTGAAACCTTCATTTTAGCGGATGCACCCCAGAAAACAAGGATCATCGAGACTGCCGACGGGAAGAAAGAGATCCTGGAGGATCCCTTAAAGATATCTACGGGAAAGAGCGAGCATATCCGCTTCAGATTCGCTCTCGGTGACGAGGCTCTTTACGGTCTCGGTCAGCAGGAGAAGGGCTTTGCATCCTTACGGGGAAGAAGGGTCTATGTTCATCAGGGAAACCGTAAGATCGCCATTCCCATGTTCGTGTCCACAAAGGGCTACGGTCTTTTTGTTGATGCTTACAGTCCCATGATCTTCAATGACAATGAAAAGGGTACTTACATATATATAGAAGCGGCTAAGGAACTTGACTATTATCTGATCGCAGGGGAAATGAACGATGCGGTCAGGGGATACAGGTTCTTAACGGGCAAGGCAGCCCTCCTTCCCAAATGGGCTTTCGGATATGTACAGTCCCAGGAAAGGTACGAGACGCAGGAAGAGATCCTGGAGACCACAAAGAGATCAAGGGAACTGGGGATCGGCATGGACTGTATCGTTCTTGACTGGATCAGCTGGAAGGACGGAGAGTGGGGACAGAAATCCTACGATCCGAAGCGCTTCCCTGCGCCTAAGGAAATGATCGATTCTCTTCATCGGGACCATGTTCATTTCATGATCTCCCTCTGGCCCACAATGGCGGAAAACACGGAGAACCATAAGGAGTTTGCACAAAGGCATTTGTTCCTGCCGGGCTGTTCTGCGTATAACGCTTTCAAAAAGGAAGCGAGGGAACTGTATTTTGATCAGCTTAAGCGCACTCATTTTTCCTACGGGACCGATGCCTGGTGGTGCGATTCCAGCGAACCCTTCACGCCGGAATGGAATCACAGGGTAAGGCCCGAAGAAGATAACCTGTTCAGGGAATATTTAAACGAAGCGGGCTTAAGGATGCCCTATGAATACTGCAACGCCTATTCTTATTACCACGCTTTGGGAATATACGAGAATCAGCGCAAAGCCATGGAAGAAGAAAAATGCCCGGAGAAGCGTGTCTGCAATCTGACCAGAAGCGCTTACACTGGACAGCAGAGACTGGGAACCATCATGTGGTCGGGAGACACGGATGCAAGCTGGGATACCCTCAGGGACCAGGTGGCTATCGGACTTCATTTCGCTGCATCCGGCATGCCCTTCTGGACCATGGACATCGGAGCTTTCTTTGTAAAGAGGGGTGAGTTCTGGTATTGGGATGGAAAATATGACAAGACCGCAGATGATCCGGAATATTGCGAGCTTTACACCAGATGGTACCAGTTCGGCGCCTTCCTTCCGATATTCAGGGCACATGGTACGGATGTAAGGCGTGAGCTCTGGACCTTCAAGGGAGAATTTTATGATGCGCTTTTAAAGGCTAACCGCTTAAGATACAGCCTTATGCCATATATTTATTCCGAAGCCGGAAAGGTGTGGCTTAAGGACAATTCTTTGATAAGATGGCTTGCTTTTGACTTTGCTTCGGATAAGAATACCTGGGAAATAAAGGATCAGTTCCTTTTCGGAGAGGATATGATGGTATGTCCCGTGCTCACTCCCATGTATTACGGAGGGACGAAAGATATCACAAAGGGCGAAAGGGAAGTTTATTTCCCCGAAGGCTGTGACTGGTATGATTACTATACCAAGAAGAAGTATAAGGGCGGCAGCAGGGTTGCTGTGAGCGCGAAGCTTGATGAGATCCCTTTGTTCGTCAAAGAAGGAAGCCTTATTCCCGTTGCAAAGCCGGCTCTTTCGACGGAGGAACAGACGGATGGGATCGAATGGATATCCTTCGGCGAAGGCACATGCTCTTATGAGCTGTACGAGGATGCGGGTGACGGATACGGCTATGAGCGGGGAGAGTATACTCTTCGCAAAGTCAGTGATAAGTAAAGGTTATCGCCGATAATAAAACAGATGTATTAGCCGTATTGAAGATCCGGTGCTACAATCAGAGCATATCAAAGAAAAACAAACGGCAGGGAGGTACATTAAAATGGCAGACATTAAAGAGAGCGCAGTTGAACTCATCGGAAAAACACCGATACTTAAACTGAACGGATACAGCAAAGCGGCAGGCGTAACAAATGCTACGATCCTTGCCAAGCTTGAATATTTAAACCCCGCAGGTTCCGTTAAGGACAGAGTAGCCTTAAGCATGATCGAGGATGCTGAAAAGAGCGGAAAGTTAAAGCCCGGTGCAACCATCATCGAGCCCACCAGCGGTAACACGGGAATCGGACTTGCAGCCGTAGCTGCTGCAAGGGGATATAAAGCAATCCTTACTCTTCCCGACACCATGAGTGTTGAGAGAAGAAATCTTTTAAAGGCCTACGGCGCAGAGCTTGTTCTTACGGAAGGTGCCAAGGGAATGAAGGGCGCCATCGCCAAGGCAGAAGAACTTGAAAAGGAGATCGAAGGCGGAATCATCTTAGGACAGTTCGTAAATCCCGCAAACCCCGCAGTTCATAAAGCTACCACAGGTCCCGAGATCTGGGAACAGACAGACGGTAAGGTAGACATCTTTGTTGCAGGCGTAGGTACCGGCGGAACCATCACCGGTGTGGGCGAGTACTTAAAGGAGCAGAACCCCAATGTAAAGGTAGTGGCTGTTGAGCCTTCATCAAGCCCCGTTCTTTCAAAGGGAACCGCAGGTCCTCACAAGATCCAGGGAATCGGCGCAGGCTTTGTTCCGGATATCCTCAATACGAAGGTTTATGATGAAGTTCTTCCCATCGATAATGAAGATGCATTTGCTGAGGGCAAGAAGTTCGCTATATCCGAGGGTATTCTTGTGGGAATATCTTCAGGTGCTGCATTAAAGGCAGCTTCCATCCTTGCCGCAAGGGAAGAAAACAAGGGAAAGAACATAGTTGTTCTCTTGCCCGATTCAGGAGACAGATACCTCTCTACACCGCTCTTTGCGGAATAGTTAAATAAGTGTTTTGGCTGATGCCCCGGAGCTCATTTGTTCCGGGGCATTGCTCGTTTACGGAGGCGCAGGCCTCTTTTTTTGTGCGCCGGTTTCAAAGCGGCAAAAACCGTAAACACAGTTTCAACACAGTTTATACATATTTCTTTCTCGGTTTGACCATATTTTCATCGCATTTTGTTTTTATGCTTGTTTCATAACAACAGTGACAGAGAAAGGAGCGAGCGGTGCAGTACAGACATGAACTAAAACATGAGATAACAATGTCGGATATGATCGCGATACGGCAGAGGATGCGGGCCATAGCAAAACCCGATGCTCACGCCACAGACGGCAGATACCAAATAAGAAGCCTGTATTTTGATACCCCCGAGGACAAAGCCCTTTTGGAAAAACAAATGGGAGTGAGCCGGCGACAGAAATTCAGGATAAGGTACTACAACGGTGACAAGTCCTTCATAAACCTTGAAAAGAAGATCAAGGTCGGGGGTCTGGGAACAAAGCTGTCAGCAAGGATAACGGCGGATGAAGCGGAATGTATTGTACGGGGAGATACGGAATGGATGAGAGCTTCGGAAAACGAGCTGATCCGGGAACTGTACACGAAAATGACGGTTGAGAGGCTGAGACCGAAAACCATCGTTGATTATACGAGGGAACCTTTTATCTATGGGCCGGGAAATGTGAGAGTTACTTTGGATTACGATATACGAACGGGTCTTGATAAAACGGATTTTCTCAATGCGGATTGCGTAACGGTTGCCGCGGCACCGGGGAAATGCATCCTCGAAGTCAAATGGGACGATTACCTTCCGGGAATAATAAGGGACGCGGTTAGGCTCAAAAGCGCAAGGACCGAAGCCTTTTCAAAATATGAAACCTGCAGGATACCTGCCATTTAAAGACTAAACACAAAGGAGAAAGAACAATGACTTTTAAGGATATTTTCAAATCAAGCTTTTTGGAGAATGTAACGAGCATAAGCATCACGGACATGGTGCTTGCAATGCTGATAGCTTTTGCGGTAGGACTTTTCATCTTTTTTGTTTATAAAAAGACCTATCAGGGGGTCATGTATTCATCGGGATTCGGTGTAACCCTTGTTGCACTTTCAATGATCACCACGCTTGTTATTCTTGCTGTAACCAGTAACGTAGTACTTTCCTTAGGTATGGTCGGTGCCCTTTCCATCGTAAGATTCAGGACAGCCATCAAAGAGCCTCTGGACATAGCATTCCTGTTCTGGTCCATCGCAGTGGGAATCGTTATTGCAGCGGGTCTCATTCCTCTTGCGGTATTCGGAAGTGCTTTGATCGGTGTGATACTTCTTATTTTCGTAAACAGAAAATCCCACCTTATGCCTTACATCGTAGTGCTTAACTGCACCGGACACGATGCAGAGGTCAGAGCTACAGATTATATAAAAACAAAAGTCAACAGGTTTGCCGTCAAGAGCAAGAGTGCTCAGGAAGGAAATCTTGAACTTAACATCGAGATCAGACTTAAAGATGACAATACGGATTTCGTAAACGAACTTGCGGCACTTCAGGGCGTACAGAGTGCGGTCCTGGTAAGCTACAACGGCGAATACATGGGATAATGCCGGAAAGGAGGCCAAATGACCTACAGTAAACATATAGATAAGATCTGTGCGGTTGTGATGGTACTGGCTATACTGCTTACCGTTATTTTTATGAACGGTGAAGCTTTTGGGATGGTGGCGGATGATTCGGTTTCCTATGATTATGAGGATACTCTTTTTGATGACAGTTACGTACATACGATAAACATCGAAGTCGAAGACTGGGATGCATTTCTTGAAAATGCCACCTCCGAAGAATATGTGGCCGCGAATGTGACCATTGACGGGGAAACGGTTAAAAATGTGGGCCTGAGGGCCAAGGGAAACACCTCCCTTTCAACGGTGGAGCAGCTTGACAGTGACAGATACAGCTTAAAGATCGAATTTGACTGCTATGAATCTTCGGGAAATTATAAGGGCCTGGATAAGCTTTGCTTAAACAATCTCATCCAGGATTACACCATGATGAAGGATTATGTGGCTTACAAGCTCATGAATGAATTCGGAGTTGCGGCTCCTCTGGCAAGCTACTGCTACGTAACCATAAACGGAGAGGATTGGGGACTTTACCTTGCGGTGGAAGCGGTTGAGGATTCCTTCCTTATGAGAAATTACGGAAAGACCTACGGCGATCTTTACAAGCCCGACAGTATGTCAATGGGCGGAGGAAGAGGAAACGGACGTGACTTCGATATGGAGGATTTTGATCTCGAAGACTCCGAAGAGGGCGAAAACTCCGAAAACAGGCGTCAGGGTCCCGGAGGATCCTTCGGCGGATTCGGAGGCGGCCGCGGATCGAAGAGTGACGACTCATCCGATATGCCCGACATGAACGGCAGTGAAATGCCGAGTTTCGGAGACGGC
>JAEEIN010000173.1 GCA_016281385.1 Lachnospiraceae bacterium
AATATAAATGAACCCATGGAATGTCCCAGAATGAATACCGGAAGGCCCGGGAACATTTCCTGAGTGATCTTTTTAAGTCTGTGTACATCCCTTACCACAACAGTGGCGGGATCCTGTTTGCAGAAGTAACCGTACTTTCCGTCTACGGCACTTTTTCCGTGACCCAGATGATCGTCAGCAGTCACTATAAAGCCATGTCCGGTCATAAAGGATGCGAAGTCCTCATATCTGTCCACATGCTCGGACATTCCGTGAACTATCACCAGTATTCCCACCGGTGAAATTCCCTCATCGGGCTCCCATCTTACTGCATGGAGCTTTGTCTGATTGTCTCTTGATTCGAAGGTAAAATCTTCTCTTTTCATGCTGTCTTCCCCCTCTTCATGATTTTGCGTACAAATCCCCATAATTACATTTATTATATCTGATAATTTTAGTCCGTGCAATAAAAATGGCACGCAACAGCGTGCCATTTCCTGAATCTTAATAAATGCCTTTTAGCAGATGGATGAACCCGAAGGCATATCCTTTTCGGGAGTCATTAAAATAACGTTGCCCTTGTCATCCTCCGCACAAAGGAGCATTCCTTCGGAAACGACTCCCGCGAGAGTTGCGGGCTTTAAGTTAAGAAGTACCATTACCTTCTTGCCTACCATTTCCTCAGCGGAATAATACTGCTTGATACCGGAAACGATCTGCTTGGTCTGATTTCCGATCTTAACCTGGGAGCAGAGAAGCTTCTTTGACTTGGGAACTTCTTCACACTTAACGATCTCACCTACTACGAACTGAAGCTTTGCAAAATCGTCGTATTCGATCTCGGGCTGAAGAGTTACCTCGATAGTGCTTTCTTCTTCCTTAACAGGCTCCTCGGTCACTCCTGCCTCAGCCTTCTGACGCTGTGCGATCTTCTCAACTTCTGCGTTTACGTCATTGATATCAAGACGAGCAAAAAGGATCTCGGGTGTTTCGGTCACTTTGTTGCCCGAAGGATATAAACCGAACTTGTCAAGAGCATCGAAGTCTCTTAATTCGGTATTGAGCTGCTTGGCGATCTTCTCAGCCGTTTCGGGAAGATAAGGCCAGAGAAGGCTTGCGCCGATAACGATACCTTCGCAGAGATTGTAAAGTACGGTTGCGAGTCTGTCCTTTGAAGCCTCGTCCTTTGCAAGCTTCCAGGGCTCGGTCTCATCGATGTATTTGTTGAGTCTCTTAAAGAGAACAAAGATCTCTGTAATGGCATCCGCAACATGAAGATCTTCCATCTTCTTTGCGGCTCTGTTGTAAGTATCAACGGCTACAGCCTTAAGATCCTCGTCAACAGCTTCGGTAACGCCCTTGTTTTCAACCACTCCGCCGAAATACTTGTTGCTCATGGAGATGGTACGGTTAACAAGATTACCGAGGATATTTGCAAGATCGGAATTGATCCTCTCCGTCATAAGCTCCCAGCTTACCACGCCGTCGTTATCGAAAGGCATCTCATGGATCATGAAGTAACGTACCGCATCAACTCCGAAGAGCTTTGCGGCATCATCCGCATAGATCACGTTACCCTTGGATTTACTCATCTTACCGTTTCCGGAAAGTAACCAGGGATGTCCGAATACAGTCTTGGGAAGAGGCTCACCCAGACTCATTAAGAAGATGGGCCAGTAGATGGTATGGAACCTTACGATATCCTTTCCGATAAGGTGAAGGTCTGCAGGCCAGTACTTCTTGTAAAGTTCATCGGAATTTCCGTCAACATCGTATCCGAGACCGGTAATATAGTTTGATAAAGCATCAAGCCATACATAAACTACATGCTTCTCATCAAAGGTAACGGGGATTCCCCACTTAAAGGAGGTTCTGGATACACAAAGATCCTGAAGTCCGGGAAGGAGGAAGTTGTTCATCATCTCGTTCTTTCTGGAAACGGGCTGGATGAACTCGGGATGAGTGTTGATATAGTCTATGAGCCTGTCGGCATATTTGCTCATCTTAAAGAAATAAGCTTCTTCTTTCGCAGGCTTGACTTCGCGTCCGCAGTCGGGGCACTTGCCGTCAACCAGCTGGGACTCCGTCCAGAAGGACTCACAGGGAGTACAGTAAAGGCCTTCATAGTAGCCCTTGTAGATGTCGCCTTTGTCGTACATCTTCTTAAACATCTTCTGAACCTGGCGTTCGTGATCTTCATCGGTGGTACGGATGAAGCGGTCGTAGGAACAGTTCAAACAGTCACAGACAGCCTTGATCTCACCTGCGATCCTGTCAACAAATTCCTTGGGAGTAACGCCTTCTTCGTTTGCCTTGATCTCGTTCTTCTGGCCGTGCTCGTCGGTTCCTGTCTGGAAACGAACGTCATAGCCGTCTTTTCTTTTAAATCTGGCGATGCTGTCCGCAAGAACTATCTCATAGCTGTTACCGATATGAGGCTTGCCGGAGGTATAGGCGATCGCCGTTGTAATGTAATAAGGTCCTTTATTTGCCATGTCAAAAACCTGCCTTTTCAAAAGTTAATGTAAAGTATAACACCTTTTTCTTCTTCTTGTAAACCAAAAAGGGCGCTCATAACGAGCGCCCTCCGGATAAATCTTTGCTTTACATCTCGATGACAATGTCGTTTGTGTCCTTAAGGATGGATTCCTTAATGAGAATACCGTCGATCTTTGTACCGTTAACGGTAACGGACTTAACACCGTGCTCGGAACCGTTAGGGTTGTTAACGGTTACGTTAAGTACCTTTCCGCGGAAGTTCTTCTTAAGGGAGTAGTTCTTCCACTCTGAAGGGATCGAAGGATCGATCACTATACCCTCTGCCTCGGGATTGAGACCAAGGATACCTTCCGTTGTACCAACCATAACGGTGGAAGCGGTACCTGTGAGCCAGTGAACGTGTGCACGTCCTGCGAAGGGGCTGTCCTTGGCTTCAACGAACTGACCGTATACATAAGGCTCGAGAACTCTCTTCTCGGCATTGTCGTTATATGTTGCGGGTGAAGCTTCTTTCCAGTACATGTAAGCCTTGTTACCGTGACCGAGCTTGGATTCCGCAAGGATCAGCCAGCCCTGAGGCTGTGAGAAGATACCTGCGTTTTCCTTAACACCCTTGTTAAAGCAAACCATCAATGCGCCGTCAAATGCGTGATTTTCATATGCGGGATACATGACCATAGCGCCGTAAGGAGTGTTGAGCTCTCTCTCTACGCTTTCCATGGCCTTAAGCTGCTGGTCCTTTGTACCGAAGTCGGCGATTACCGACCAGGACTGAGGATTGAGCCACATGGAAGCTTCGGGATCTTTTCTGTTACCGATGACCTGACCGTCTTCCTTGTAACCTCTGATCCATCTGTCTTCGTTCCAGCAGTCTCTTAAGATGTCGTCCATCTTCTTTGTGGTATCGTCAAGATACTTGATGTATTCGGTATCGTTCTTGATGACTGCGTACTTTCTTAAGATCTTTAATGCATAAACAAGCTGGAATGCAACGAATGTGGACTCACCCTTCTTGCCGAGACGTACACAGTCGTTCCAGTCTGCGTGAAGTCCTGCGGGCATTCCGTGGTTACCTAAGTTGTTCATTGAGAAGGCGATGGCTCTCTTTAAGTGATCGTAAACGGTTCCCTTCTCG
>JAEEIN010000174.1 GCA_016281385.1 Lachnospiraceae bacterium
GGGAGTTGTGTCCATGAAGCAGGCGTACATTCCGTAGCCGTTTACCACGTGTATCGGAAGAACAACAAGAGCCTTGATGGCAAGGTAAGTCATATCCGAAATGATCTGGGGATCCGCTGCGGAATCTGAGGAAACAACAAGAGGCTTATCCCCTGAAACAAAGGAGAATATCTTCTGATCCCTGAACTGATCGAAAAGAGAGATAACTCCCTTGTTTGTCCATTCCGCCGCTACATCCATGGCATCCATTGCATCCTTGCCCTGTCTGGTACGTACCACCATTGCAAGGGATATATCAAGATACTCCCCCGCAAGTGCAAGACACTTACGCATTACCGCTTCGATGGCGGAATCGTCGTCAAGAAGCTGAACGATCTCCGAAACGGTTTCAACGCGTTCCAAAGAAAGCTTCATTTCTTCTTCCGAGAACTTGCTGCGTCTGCTTTCTGCCTCGGCGCTGACCATTGATAAAGTTGAACTTACGATAAGCTGGGTAACATCTCTGATGATATCAACGGACTTCATGAAGTTGTCCAGTGATGTCGTATAAGAATAATGCTCCGGATCGATGGCACCCTGTTCCATGCACTCCTCATCGTTGATGACTGCAACGATGATCCAGGTAATAACGGGTTCCCCGTCCACACGAAGAGAAACGCCGGCAATCTTCACATTGGGGATCTTCGTGTCCTCAATGGCCTGAACCTCGATATCGCTGTCCGAAACTCTGTGGTACAGCGCATCGAGAGAATCCCTGCCCACAAGGTCAAGTAAGATCCTGCTCTCCTCCGGATCGCCGGTCATCTCTGATATAATTTCACCTGACCGGTTAAGCCCATACATGTAGAAACCCGCAATTTCACTGTAACGGGTCGACAATCGTTGAACTATGACCAGGTCTAACATATTTGTCTTATCCACTATAAATAACCATCCCTAAAAAAATAGCCATACCCCTCATAAAATTCTATCATATCGACCATTCCATTTCAAGGAAAAAACACTTTAATACTCTGCCACGATAAATCATAAAAAGGGGATACCAAACGGTATCCCCTTCGCTTATATAATACATATTTCCGTGCTTTTTTGCAACCCCTTTGAAACACAGTTTCCAAAAAGTGCCGAGCCCTTTTATCAATCCTGCTGTGAAGAATAGTTGGGAGCTTCCTTCGTGATATGGATATCATGAGGATGTGACTCCTTTAAGGATGCGGCGGAGATCTTTACGAACTTGCCGTTCTCCTTTAACTCTTCAATGGTTCTGCATCCGCAGTAGCCCATACCTGAACGGAGACCGCCGATGAGCTGGAATACGGTGTCTTCAACCATTCCCTTGTACGCAACACGGCCTTCAACGCCTTCGGGAACAAGCTTCTTTGCATTGGTCTGGAAGTATCTGTCTTTGCTTCCGTTTTCCATTGCCGCAATGGAACCCATGCCTCTGTAAACCTTATACTTTCGTCCCTGGAAGAGTTCGAAATCTCCGGGGCTCTCGTCGCAGCCTGCGAAGATGGAACCCATCATGCAGACATTACCGCCGGCAGCGATGGCCTTGGTAACATCTCCCGAGTATTTGATACCGCCGTCTGCGATGATCGGAATGCCATATTCCTTGGCAACGGCGTAACAGTTCATAACAGCGGTGATCTGAGGAACACCGATACCCGCAACAACACGGGTGGTACAGATGGAACCGGGTCCGATACCTACCTTAACCGCATCTGCGCCTGCTTCGATAAGATCCCTTGTTGCCTCACCGGTAGCTACGTTTCCGGCAATAACCTGAAGATCGGGATATTTTTCCTTAATCATCTTAAGGCATCTGATAACGTTTGCGGAATGTCCGTGAGCCGAGTCAAGAACAACAACGTCGACCTTTGCCTTTACAAGCGCATCAACTCTGTCAAGTACGTTTGCGGTGATGCCGAGAGCGGCACCGCAGAGAAGACGTCCCTGCTCGTCCTTTGCGGAGAGAGGATACTTGATGGTCTTTTCGATATCTTTTATCGTGATGAGACCTTTGAGATTAAAGTTCTCGTCAACGATGGGAAGTTTTTCCTTCTTTGCCTTTGCGAGGATCTGTTTTGCTTCTTCAAGGGTTGTTCCCTCAAGAGCGGTAACAAGGCCTTCGCTTGTCATACAGTCTTTTATTTTCTTGGAGAAATCTGTTTCGAATTTAAGATCACGGTTTGTGATGATTCCCACGAGCTTCTCACCCTCTGTAATGGGAACGCCTGAGATCCTGAACTTACCCATAAGTTCATCTGCGTCTTTAAGAGTATGCTCCGGGGATAAAGAAAACGGATCGGTGATAACACCGTTTTCCGAACGTTTTACCTTGTCCACTTCCTCTGCCTGGGCTTCAATGGACATATTCTTGTGGATGATACCGATACCACCCTGTCTTGCCATGGCGATCGCCATGCGATGCTCGGTTACGGTGTCCATTCCTGCGCTCATGAGCGGAATGTTGAGTTTGATCTTCTTGGTAAGGTAGGTGGAAACATCAACCTGGTTACCTACGACCTCTGAGTAGCTGGGTACCAGAAGCACGTCATCAAATGTAATGCCTTCTCCGATAATCTGACTCATCTGTTTTCTCCTTCTTATATTTTTGTATTATTAGAGCGAACCATTTCTTAGGTGGTCCGCTCTGTAAATTTAGACGTGAGTTTAACAAATAAACCCGCGGATGTCAACCTAATCCGTAAAAACTTTTCTGGGAGCTGCGTTCTTACACATCTTCACAAAATCCGCATTGGGTTCAAATATAACCTTCGTCTCACCGTTATAATAAAAAACATATCTTACTTCGGGCAGCCCCGCGATACCGCTGGATAAGTCAAGTTCCTTAAAAGTGCGGTTTTTGTATCCGTCAAGGCGGTAACTCTTAAGAGGTGCCATTATCTCGATCTTCTCAAGTTCGAATACCTTTACACGCTTTCTTTTTGTCTTGTTAAAGACCTTATCCACCGTGATCTCCTTATCGAGATACAGATACTCAAACTCCACATCCGTATAGAGGTTGACGAAATATGCCGCAACTCCGAATACTATGGCCGCAATAAGAAGCAGATTCGCAACCAGTCCCAAAAGTCCGGTGACCACCGTCAGCACGATCAGAAGATATTTCAAAAATACCCAGTAGCCCGGCGTTTTACGAGCCACCATGCATTCTACATATGCATCACTCATAACAAAGATCTCCTTAAAAACTTTTTTCTTATTCTATCAGATATTTTTGCAAAAAGAAAAGGCTTTTGAACATTTCACAGAAAGTTTAGAAACACTTCCTTGCACTTTTATGCGTAAGGTAAGATAATACTGCATATCGGGCGGCGATGACTTAAGCCGCGACGGAGGTAATCATGCATCTTATAGACCCTACACAAAAAGAGATAATGGCCGAGCAGAAGGAATACCTTAAGGGCAAAGGCCTCAAATACAAACTGGAATACTTTGCTGAATACTATTTAAAAACAACGCTTCTCATTCTTGCGGCACTGGCCGTGGTGATCTCCATAGTCGTGACCATCGCCACCAAAAAGGAAACAAAATGCCAGGCGGTCTTCGTAAACTGCATTAAGGCGCCGGATGCCGAAGAGTTCGCAGCCTATGCGGGCATAGATATGAAGAAGTATGAAGTCATTTTCGACGGAGCCTACTACATCCGTGTGGACATGGCGGATTCCACTTCATATATCAATCTCCAGAAGCTGGTGGCACTTATAACCGCCAAGGATGTGGAATGTATCGTTGGTGACTACAACACGGTTTACGGTTACGCCGCATCCGAATTCTACGGTGACTTAAGAGATTTCTTCACCGAAGAAGAGCTTAGTGCCCTGGGTGACAAAGTCATATACTACGATTTCGTGGACGAAGAAGGAAACTTAACGGGTAAGACCGCTCCGCTCTTTATCGACGTTACCGATTCGCCCATCCTTAAAAAGAACGACAGTTTCGGTGAAGACCGTGTTCTTCTTACCTTTGCAATAACAACACAAAGGCCGACCGAAGCAAGACAATTCTTTGATTACTTATATTCCGAATAAGAAAACGGGGACTGCACACGCAGTCCCCGTACTTTATTTCCTGATCTTCTCGATCTCTTTTAATTCTTCAACGCTGTAATAGTAATGCTTTCCGCAGAACTGACAGTTGACCTCGATCTCCTTGCCCTCGGCGATCATTTCCTTCATTTCCTTT
This sequence comes from Lachnospiraceae bacterium, assembly GCA_016281385.1. Classification (GTDB taxonomy): domain Bacteria; phylum Bacillota; class Clostridia; order Lachnospirales; family Lachnospiraceae; genus UBA1258. The sequence continues at coordinate 4,213 of JAEEIN010000174.1, forward strand.
TTGCCGAGAGAATAAAGTCCCTTGGCAAAACGCTCCTTTGAACAGTTACAGAAAAATCTGGTTTCCGTCTTCTCCGTAAACTCAACATCAAAGCCTTCAAGGATATATTCAAGTATCTCTTCCGGAGATTTTCCTTCCTCAAGAAGGGCCGTTACGGAAGTGACCTTCTTAAGATTCTCCTCAAGGCGGCCTATGATATCCTCTCCCGCAAAGGGCATGAGCTGAATGATAAAACCGCCGGCCTGTTTTACGGTATTGTCTTTGTTCATCAAAACCCCAAGGCCAACGGAAGAAGGTACCTGCTCGGATTCAACAAAATAATTGGTAAGGTCCTCCGCGATCTCGGAAGTAACAAGCATGGTCTGACCTACATAGGGCTCTTTAAGTCCCAGATCCTTGATAACCGTTAAAAAGCCGGGGCCCAGAGCTCCACCCACATCAAGCTTACCCTTTGAGTTTGGAGGAAGCATGACCTTGGGATTTATGCAGTATCCCTTCACGTTTCCGTGGGAATCCGCCGTTACCGTAAGTCCTTTAGCCTCTCCGCCGCAGCCGATCTTAAGGGTAAGCACATCCGCGTCACCCTTCTGCATGGCGCCCATCATCGCACCGGCGGTAAGGAGCCTTCCTAACGCCGCAGTCATAATGGGGCTTGTGTCATGTGCCTGCCTTGCGGTCTCGGCAATATTTTTAGTGGTAGCCGCAAATGCACGTATATTTGCGTTTGCAGCGGTTGCTCTAACTACATAGTCTTCCATGATTTACCTTTTTCCTTCGCTATTATATAAACCCTTTCGCTCTCATTTCCAGCGGGAGCCATCGTATCAACATCCAATGCATCCACAAAGACCATTCCCGCCTTTTCTATGAGGCTTTTCATTTCCTCTGTCGTATAACCTCTCTGGAAATGCTCCTCGGTGAATTTTCTGTACATATCCCCTTCTTCCTTAACGAAGAAAGTGATGTCATATTCGTTCATCGAGCTTTCGCTGTCATAGTAATTCTCCCAGATGAAGCTTGCATCCTCACCGTTCTCGGCAATGGTGGCATCCCCTATGACAGTCTCATATTTATACCTTGTATTAAAGTCAAAAACAAGGAGTCCCTCGGGATCCAGATAGTTGTTGCAGAGCTTAAAGACCTTAAGAAGTTCTTCAGGGTCCGTTACATAGTTTACACAGTCACAGACACTGACGATGGCTCTTACGGTTCCGTAAAGTTCAAACTCCCGCATGTCCTGAAGAAGGTAAAGGATATTGCTTCCTTCTTCTTCCTTCTCCCTTGCTATCGCAAGCATCGCTTCGGAATTGTCGATGCCGATCATGTCGTAACCGGCGGTCTTAAGGCGCTTTGTCATCTCGCCCGTACCTGCGCCCAATTCACAAACAAGGCCATCGGATATACCGTGGCCCTGTAATATGCTTAAAATTTTATCACACCACTCATCATACGGAGTATCTTCCATAAACTCATCGTACAGAGCGGCAAAATCCGTATAAGCTTCCATTCGTTTCCTTATCTCTTAAAAAAGCCCTGTGATCCATAAAACCACGGTGGTTCCGAATCCCATTATGATACCTGCCAGGATCACGCCCAGTACAACGGCGATAACGCTCTTTTTAAAATCCATATCAAGGATGGATGCGGCAAGCGTACCGGTCCATGCTCCGGTTCCGGGAAGGGGAATACCTACAAATAAAAACAATGCTACGTAAAGGCCGCGGCCTGCTTTCTCCTGAAGCTTCTCTCCGCCTTTATGTCCCTTTTCCAGACAGAAGGTAAAGAATTTGCCGATGACCTTTTTATCCTTTCCCCATTCAAGAACCTTTCTTGCGAAGAAGAAAATGATGGGAACCGGGATCATATTACCGATGATGGCAACTATATAGCTGGGAAGGACGGGAAGTCCTGCTGCCAGCGCATAGGGTACTGCCACTCTCAGCTCAATGAGGGGTACCATTGAAATAAAAAATACGATAAGAAACTTTTTTAACATGTTTATACTCCTTTGTATATCTAAGCCTTTATCCGAGGATTTCCTTAAGCGCGGCTATGACCGTTTTCATCTCTTCATCGGTTCCGATGGAGATCCTTAAATAATCCTTTATGCGCTCGCCGTTAAATGCACGGACAAGAATGTTGCGCTTGCGAAGTTCCGAAAAAATATGATCTCTGGCTACTGACTCATGTTTTGCAAAAATAAAATTGGTCTTGCTGTCTTCGAAAACAAAGCCCAGGGCCTTAAGCTCTTTCTTTGTCCATTCCCGTGTCTTGACAACCTTTGAAACCACCTCTTCGAAATAGGCTTTATCCTCTGCCGCAGCGACTCCCAGCTCCAGTGACGGAATGTTCATGGTGTAGGAGTTAAAAGAAAACTTTGCATCGGATAAGTACTTTATAAGCTTGGGCTGTCCGAAGGCATAGCCTATGCGAAGTCCCGCAAGGGATCTGGATTTTGAATATGTACGGACAACCAGGAGATTGTCATATTTGTCTATGAGAGGAAGAACCGATCTTCCGCCGAAATCAACGTAAGCCTCATCAACGATCACCACGCTGTCACGGTTATTGCTTATTATCTTCTCAACAAGGTCAAAGCCCAGTTCAACACCTGTGGGAGCATTGGGATTTGCGATCACCACACCGCCATTCTTTGCCAGATAGTCATCGGGATTGATGCTGAAATCTTCGTTAAGGGGGATCTGCCTGTAAGGTATCCTGAACAGATCGGCCCATACATCATAAAAAGAATAAGTTATATCCGGGAAAAGTATCTCGTCCGTTCCGTTAAAGAAAGTAAGAAAGGCCATGGCCAGAACATCATCCGAGCCCACTCCCACAAAAACCCGGTCCGAAGGTACGTCATAATGATCCGCAATTGCATCCACCAGTTTGGAGCAGGTGGGATCGGGATATTTCCTTAAACCCTCCACCGACATCTCTTTAAGGACCTTTTCAACTCCCGGAGCCGGGGGATAAGGATTTTCGTTTGTATTGAGTTTGATGAGTCCGCTTACCTTGGGCTGTTCGCCCGGGGTATAGGGTACTACCTTTCTGACATTATCTTCCCACATATTCAGATTCCTCTTCAAAACAGCCCCGCCATAAAGGCAGGGCTGCCAAATGTACAGAAAACAGTATAAACAAGAAAGCAAAAAACGTCAACAAAACCTGTTATCAGCCGTTATATACGAAACTGCTGCCGTCATTTGCCGCCCTGACGGGATAATGTCCGTCCACATCTATGATCACCGCCCTGTCTTTCTTTAACAGCCTTGACCATAATGAATAGAACACTTTGTAATCCTTATCTGCTTCAAGAGGTTTTGAAGGAATGCATACAAAGAGTTTCTTACGATCCTTCTTTACCCTTGCCACCGCCACGGGTTTTACCTTCCCTTCCTTCAATGTATAGACAAAGTTGAGGGAAGAAAATATCACTGCTGCCAAAAGAACAAGGGCGAGCCCCGAAATAAACATCTTCGCCGACGCCGCCAGAGAAGAGAATCTTTTCCATAAGGACATGCTGTTTCCCATGTCGGAAGCCTCCGGAGCAATGTCACTCTTTATATCCGTTTTTTTATCGGAAGCTGTCTTCGTGGGTTTAACTTCTGTAAAGGGGATCAGATTGCCCGATACATCATTTCCCGAAGTATCATTCTCCGAAACATCCTCAGGCTCCTCCTTAACCTCATCCTTCTTCCCTATTATGCTTCCGATGAGGGAAGAAAGACCGCCGGAGGATTTTTTATCATCGTCCTGATCCTTTTTATCCTCTCCGCTCTCCTTTTTTCCCGGATCGTCTTCCTGTTTTTTCTTCTTCTCTTCTTCCTCGGCCGCTTTGCGCTTTTTCTCTTCCTCTTCCTTTTTGCGTTTTTCCTCCTCTTCCTTTTTCTTCCTTTCTTCCTCCTCCTTGCGCTTACGCTCCTCTTCTTCCTTACGGCGTTTTTCCTCCTCTTCTTTGGCGACTATGGCAGGGTCACGACCGATATTGGATATCTCTATTGAAGCAGATGCGGTATTTCCCGCTCTGTCACGCACGGTGACGCTGTAAGTACCGTTAGCCGTTACAAACAGTGAACTGTTTGATGAAAAGCCTCCGGAAAAAGAATAAGCTTCGTCCGCAAGTCCCGAAAGAGCATCGGAAGCGGAAGCAGAGATGGTAAGCCCCTCCTCGGTCCATTCACTTGTGCTCTTTGAAAGTGAAACCTGAGGCGCTTCCTTATCGATATTACCCACGCTTATGGACTCGCTTGCGGTACGCCCGTGGGAATCCATGACGGTAAAGGAATAGGAACCGTTCTGTGATACTTCAAAGGATGACGTGCCTCCGAATCCTCCGCCGTTAAAGGAATAAGGTGCGGAAGCCAATGAAAAAGACGGATCCGAAATGCTTACGCTGCAGCTGACCATTACATTTTTATTCGTCCATCCCGTTTCGCTTGCGCCGACGCTTATGGTAGCGGCTTCTTTACCGCCCATTCCGCAGGAAAGCTCTTTTTCTTTATATTTATGTGTCCTTGTGGAAGGATCGCATTTTTCCAGAACATAGCCGCAGTTATTGCAGGTTACGGTTCCTCCCACATATAGACTGCCTACACGGCCCGCTTTGCAGACATCGGTATATGTTTCGTAATAGCAGGCCCCCGTGACTCCGCATTGGGGACACTGTCTGTATACCGTTTCCTTTCCGACGCTGATCTCATGGTCGGAACAGGTCTTTGTAACTTCCTTATAGCAGGAAGAAGTATGCTTGTGGGAAAAGCCCGCAGCGGCTGCAGGCAGCGGAAAAGCCCCCAGAAGGATCCCTGCGGATATGAGGGATGTAACGAATCTGACAAGATGTTTATTCTTAAAAAACATAATAAAAAATACCTCCATTCATGATCAAAAGATCCGGACATGTCCGGACTAAATGATCTGTATGCAGGTAAGTGTAAGATGATTCTACATTCGGATATTAAAAAAATCCATATGGCAATGTTAACAAAAAAGCCTTTGAATTTTTGACGTGATTGCGATACACTTCTATCAATTCCCGTTATTCAGTAAAAAAGGTTTTTATATGGCAGCAAAGAAATACAGCATGAATATGTGTGAAGGACCGCTCCTTCCGAAAATAATCTCCTTTACCCTTCCGCTCATTGCATCAAGCATTCTGCAGCTTCTTTTTAATGCGGCGGATATGGTGGTGGCGGGAAGATATGTGGGAGCCAATGCCCTTGCAGCCATCGGTTCAACCTCTTCTCTTATAAATCTGATGATCAATCTCTTCATGGGTCTTTCCGTGGGCGGCAATGTTCTGGTAGCCCGCTACTTCGGTTCGGGCCGTGAACGGGATGTAAGCGAAACGTCACACACCGCCGTCTTGCTGTCCCTGGTGAGCGGAGTTATCATCGCGATTTCCGGTTTCTTTTTAGCTCCCATCCTCCTTAAGATGATGGGTACTCCGGACAGCGTGCTTCCCCTTTCTTCTTTATACATCCGCATCTACTTTATGGGCATGCCCGTCAGCATGCTTTATAACTTCGGAAGCGCCATTCTTCGCGCGGTCGGAGATACAAAAAGACCCCTTTTCTACCTCACGGTATCGGGAGTCTTAAATGTGATATGCAATATTGCCTTTATAGTGTTCTTCGGAATGGGTGTTGAAGGCGTTGCCTTTGCCACCGTTATTTCCCAGGCCCTTTCGGCCTTCCTTGTTCTCGGTTGCCTTATGAAGTCGGATGAATGCTACAGGATTGAAATAAGAAAGCTTCGTTTTTACAAAGACAAGCTTGTTCAGATATTGAAGCTTGGTATACCCGCAGGTGTCCAGGGTTGTCTTTTCTCCCTTTCAAACGTTCTCATCCAGTCCTCCGTCAATTCCTTCGGAGCGGATGCAATGGCCGGAAACAGCGCTGCCTGCAATATCGAGGGCTTCGTCTATGTCATCATGAACGCATGGCATCACGCTGCGCTTTCCTTCACGAGCCAGAACTACGGAGCGGGCGAGTTCAAACGCATAAAGAAAGCGGTCTTCATCTGTCAGACCCTTGTCATAACTCTCGGCTTCGCAGCGGGAGCACTTGCCTATATCTTCGGTTCAAACCTGCTCTCACTTTACGCAACGGGCAAGGATCTTGACCTCGTAATAGAGTACGGTATGAGGAGAATGAGCATCATCATGTTCTCCTACTTCACCTGCGGAACAATGGACTGTATGGTAGGTGCGATCCGGGGCCTGGGTTACTCCGTAATGCCTACGATCGTATCCCTTCTCGGTGCCTGCGGCTTCAGGATACTCTGGATCTATACGGTATTTGCAAAGTTCAGATCCCTTGAATGCCTGTATTATTCCTATCCCCTTTCCTGGACCATCACCACTTCCATTCACGTGGTATGCTTCATCATCGCCTTCAGGAAAGCCAAAAGGGATCTCAATGTCCTTTAATGACTTTATCGGGGATCTGTTCCTCAAGGGTATGGACTATCTGCTGTAATGTCACGGGTTTCGCAAGGTACGCATCAAACCCGTTTTCAAAGAATTTCTTATCGGCGCCCTTAAGTGCATCCGCAGTAAGGGCGACTATTTTTATCTTATCTCCTCCAACATCCTTCATCTTTCGGATCTCGGTAGCGGTTTCGATACCGTCCATATTGGGCATCATATGATCCATAAAGATAAGGTCGAAGGGCTTTGCCCTCATGGCCGCCAGCGCCTGAACACCCGAGGAAACGAGAACCGGCTTGTTTTCGAATGAGGAAAGCATCTCTCTCATGATCCTTAAATTGGTGGAGTTGTCATCAACCACAAGGATACGTGCTTTCGAAGCATCTATATTTACCTCTTCATCCTTATCGTTCCAGCTTTGTTTTTCCGCATGAACAAAACGTATGCGATCCTCTATGTATACGATACCCTTTTCGGAATCACGGACATATTCGTAGTATGACTTGCCCACAAGGGCTTTCTGCACCAGATTTGCAGTGAAGATGCTTCCCGTCTCCTCGGAACTCTGTACCGTGATGTCCCCCTCCATTGCCATGGCAAGGCCTTTGGAAATGGCAAGTCCGAGACCAGTGCTGTCCTCCGCTCTTTCACGCTTTACATCAACCTGGGAATAAGCGTCAAAGATCTTGCTTAAGGCATCCCTTTTTATTCCTATACCCGTGTCGCTGACGGTAAATACCAGACGGACCCTGTCCCCGTCCTCTTTTTGTGAGTCGACGCATACATTTACGGAACCCTTCTTTGTATATTTGACCGCATTGCTGGCAAGGTTCATAAGGATCTGCCTTACCCTTTCGGCGTCACCCTGCAGGCGTTCCGGAACATCGGGACTTACGGATACCTTGAAGTCAAGGCGCTTACTCTCGGCAAGGGCAGCAATGGGCGTACATGCTTCGTATATCAGATCCGGCAGTTCGTAGGCTTCGGATCTGAGTTCAAGCTTATCCGTCGTAAGCTTGGAGAAATCAAGAATATCGTTTATTATGCACAGCAGATTGTCCGATGCAAGGGAAATGACCTTTACACGGTCCCTGTCCTTTGGTGAAAGAGTATCCGACCCTTTTAGCATCTCACTCATGGCGCAGATGGCATTCATGGGGGTTCTGATCTCATGGGACATGTTAGCAAGGAATGCAGTCTTCTCCGCACTTTCGATAACTGCCTTTTGCCCGCTTGAAACAACTCCTACCAGATTCAAAAGAGTACGCATGGAACAGACTATGACAAATATGAGCATTCCCACATTCAGAAGATCACCGTCAGTCATTCCGAACCGGAACATATTTATAAATTCTCCGCAGCCAAGAAGAACGAGAATCGCAAGTGCGACAAGAAACGGTATCATTCTACTGTCCCTGTTTCCCATATAATTGATCACCGCCAGAACAATGATGGCTATGGAACTTATGATTATCATGCTCATGGAAAGAACAAAGAGCTGGTAGAAATCCCTGACACCGGTCATCTGCAGTATCACCTGAACAAATACGTTTAATACGCAGGCATAGACCAGTATCAGATATATGGTATGAAATCTGAACACTTCCGTTTCATCAAAGAAAATGAGCAGAGGGATCGGCATCAGCGCAAGGAGCATAAAACCCACGGCAGAGGCTCCCACCATGTTATCCGCAAACACCTGGGTAAGCTTGCATTCCGTAAATTCCCAGCCCGCTATGCACAGTGCAAACAGTCCGAGCCAAAGAGACTGCCTGTTCTTCGAGATACCGTAAAGCCTTGTGCTGATAAAAACAAGGAGCATGAGTATGCCAATGACGAAAAGAAGGGTCGTAAGAAAAAGGTCCGGCATATGCTCCTTCATCAGAAGAGACATTATCTCCGGATATTTTCCGATGAAAAAGGTATTGAAGGTGTTCTTGTAGTCATTGTAAGGACTGTTGATCTCAAGCCTTATCTCTTTGCCCGCATAGGATTTAAGCAGCGGTATTATGTTATAAATACTTCCGTTGTTCTTACCAAAAAGCCGGTATTCAGGCTCACCGTAGCTGTACACCTCGTTTCCGTCCACATACACCTTAAGGCCCTGGAGAGATGAACGATACATCATCACATCACCTTCTTCAAGAGCCGCCGGAAGAGTGTTCGTAAGAACAACATTCTCGCTTGTTATCCCATGATCGGTCCTTGAAGGGAGAACGATCTCTATCTTTCTTGAACCGTCATCCAGTATCCAGCCTTCATCAAGGACCCTTACATTCTCATCGCCCCTGAAAAATCCGACGCTGCGGTGCGGATGAAGGCAGGTCATGACAACAAAAACCGCCGCAATGACGATGGCAGCCAAAAAGCCCACAGTCATTGCGGCGATATTCTTTTCCTTAAATGCACTAACAAGTTTATTCATTGCTTCCCCTCGGCTATGAATTCATTTCCTCGCCATAAAGTTTAGCACATTTTACGGCTACATGCCATCCTTTAAGAAGGGAAGAGCGTTCTTCTTCCTCCATTGTACACTTAAATTCGCGGCCCAGTCTCCAGTTCTCCTTTATATCCTCCTTGTCCTTCCAGAAACCGGTGGCGAGACCTGCAAGATATGCGGCACCCAGAGCGGTGGTCTCTATGCACTTAGGGCGAAGAACGGAAAGGTTCAGCACATCTGCCTGGAACTTCATCATGAAGTTGTTGGCGCTGGCACCTCCGTCAACGCGAAGGGATTTGAGGTCTATGCCCGAATCCTCCTCCATGACCTTTAATACGTCATAGGTCTGATAAGCTATGGATTCCAGAGTCGCTCGGATGAAATGCTCCTTTCTGCAACCCCTGGTGATACCTACGATGGTGCCCCTTGCGTACTGGTCCCAGTAAGGTGCGCCCATTCCCACAAATGCGGGAACGACATAAACTCCCGTGGTATCGGGAACAACGGTGGCAAACTCCTCGGTCTGTCTTGCGCTTTCCACCATTCTCATTCCGTCACGAAGCCACTGAACCGCAGCACCCGCAACAAAAACACTTCCCTCAAGAGCATACTGTATCTTGTCCCCCGAGCTTGCGGCGATGGTGGTAAGAAGACCGTTGTTTGAAAAAATAGCCTTTTCGCCGGTATTCATGAGAAGGAAACAACCGGTTCCGTAAGTATTCTTTGCATCACCGGGTTCAAAACAGCACTGTCCGAACAAAGCCGCCTGCTGGTCTCCGGCGATACCTGCCACCGGAACCTCGTCTCCCAGCACATATTTGTCCGTGTAACCAAACACTGTGGAGGAAGGCTTAACCTCGGGAAGCATGCTCATGGGAATACCGAAATACTCACAGAGCTCCTGATCCCAGGACAGTGTATTGATGTTAAAGAGCATCGTTCTTGATGCATTTGTATAATCCGTTACATGTATAAGGCCCTTTGAAAGGTTCCACATAAGCCATGTATCAACGGTTCCGAAAAGCAGAAGTCCCTTCTCCGCCTTCTCCCTTGCACCCTCGACATTGTCAAGGATCCACTTAAGCTTTGTAGCGCTGAAATAAGCATCGGGGATAAGGCCGGTCTTCTGCCTGATCTTCTCAGCCCATTCGGTCTTTTTGACCTCCTCGATATAATCGGCGGTACGTTTGCACTGCCAGACGATAGCATTGTAAACGGGCTCTCCCGTTACACGGTCCCATACGATGGTGGTCTCTCTTTGGTTGGTGATACCGATGGCCGCTATCTGCTCGCAGCTTGCATGAACAAGAGCCATTGCCTCCACAGCAACAGCCAGCTGTGAAGTCCAGATCTCCATGGGATTGTGCTCAACCCAGCCGGGCTTGGGATAGATCTGCGTAAACTCACGCTGCGCCATGTTTACGATATTTCCGGTCTTGTCAAAAAGGATACATCTGGAACTTGTGGTTCCCTGATCCAGTGCCATTATATATTCTTTCATAAATATCTCCGTTTCTGTCTGCCTGATAGCGGAAAAACAAGGAAATTCCGCCCCGATGCCCTTCCGATAGGACATCATAAATCCATTATTGCACATTTGAAGTCTCTGTCAATTCGCAAAAAGAACCATTTTCATCAAAAAAATTCTGTAATTTCCACCTAATAACCCGCCTGACACTTTAATTATTAAACGAATTAACATATAATAATGAGTGGGGTTTTAAAGGATTGATTTGGAATGCAGAAAAATAAACGGACCGGTAAAGTAAATACCATCGTTATGGCAGGAATCATATCCCTGCTTCTTTCGGCATGCTCTCCCGAACCTGTTCACTATAACGAGGAGGAAGCATATACGCCCCCAAAGACCGGTTCTTCAGTCACCATCAAGGATCCCGAGACCGCAACAAGTTCGGGAAACGTCACCTATCTTGATTCAACTCCCGTTTGTCTTGAATGTACCGCTCCCGGTACCGATACCGTGGGAAACGAATTCGTCACGGTTGATTATTCCAATCACAAAGACGGCTATATAATGGTCGACTATGTGGGCACGGCTCAGAAGACAAAGCTTCAGTTAACGGGCCCCGACAATGTGACCTATACCTATGACCTTCACAACGGGCCCGCTTCTTTTCCTCTCACCGCAGGGGACGGAAACTACAGCGTAAGCGTCTGTGAAAACATCATCGACAGCAAATATTCCGTTGTTTTTGCGGACACCCTTTCCCTTACGGGCATAAGCGAATTCGGGCCTTACCTTCATCCCAGCAGCTATGTAAATTACACCGCTTCATGCAAGACCGTCAAAAAAGGTGCAGAGCTTGCATCGAAATGCACCACCAAGCTTGAAGTCGTGACAAGCATATATGACTACATCACATCAAACATCACCTACGATTACGACAAAGCAGAGACCGTACAAAGCGGATACACCACGGACGTGGACACTATCCTTTCAAAGGGAACGGGCATCTGTCTTGACTACTCGGCGGTAATGGCCACGATGTTACGCACCCAGTCGATCCCCACAAGGCTTGAGGTAGGTTATACAGGCAAGGACATGGTCTACCACGCATGGATCAGCGTCTATATCGAGGACATCGGCTGGATAAACGGCATCATCCGTTTCAACGGAAACGAATGGTCCCTGGTGGATCCCACCTTCGGAGCTTCCATGGGAGATTCAAACAAGTTAAAGAGCTATATCGGAGACGGAACAAACTACTCCGTAAAATACATCTACTAGCCCCGGGCTGAAAGGAAAAACAATGGCTAAGTTTAAACAGTTATCAAACGAAGAACTGGCAGCCTTCTGCTCACAGATCTCCATCCTTTTAAAGGGTGGCGTTCCCGTAAGCGAAAGCATCCGCACTCTGCTTGCGGATACGGAAGACAAAGAGCTTAAGGCACTTCTTGAGGAAATCTTAAAGTCCCTTTCGGAAGGAAACAGAATGGCTGATTCCCTCCGTGAAACGGGAGCCTTTCCAGAGTATGTCTTAACCACCATAAGGCTTGGTGAGGAAGCGGGTTCAATGGATTCGGTATTTGCTTCCCTTGCGGACTTCTACGAGCGTGAGACTCAGATAAAGGAAAACATTACCGGTGCCCTGGCCTACCCTCTCATCATGATCTTTTTGATGATCGTGGTCATTGTTGTTCTGGTGACGAAGGTGCTTCCCATCTTCAATCAGGTGTTCATACAGTTAGGTTCCGAAATGTCCGGTTTTGCCGCATCCTTGCTTAACTTCGGTAATGCCCTCAGCAGATACGGCATGATCATCACCGTGGTTCTGGTCCTGTTGATAGTCGCATATTTTATCTTTTCCAGAACAAGAAAGGGCCGTAAGTTTTCCCAAAAGATGCTGTCAGGTTTTCCTCTTACGAAGAAGCTTTACGAAGACATCGCCGTCGGCCGTTTTGCCAGCGGGCTCTCCCTTGCAAGAGGCGCCGGTCTTGATACCTTCATCGGTATCGATCTGGTAAGCGATCTGGTTGAGAATAAAGCAGTTCTTGAGAAGATCCGCATTGTCAAAGAAGCCCTTAAAGAAGGGGATAACCTTGCGGAAGCCTTAAAGAGAGCCGAGATGTTCTCAAACGTCAACAACCGTCTTATCGTTGTCGGAATAAAGACCGGTGACGACGATGCGGTCTTAAACCGTATTGCGGATGAATACAGCAAAAAGAGTGAACGCAAGATGAATACCATCATCTCCATCATCGAGCCCACCCTGGTCATCATACTTTCCGTCATCGTGGGACTTATTCTTCTTTCGGTCATCCTTCCCCTTATGGGTATCATGTCAAACATCGGTTAGGAGAAACTTATGCCCGATACACAGTTTGGAAAAAGAAAAAGCATATTAAAGAAAATACCCGGCCTTGCCTGGACGATCCTTCTGTTTGTTCTTGTGATGGGCATATTTCTTTTTGCGGTCACAAATATCTCCGAGGATACCGCCGACAGGGAGGAGACTGCCCTGACGACTGCCCTTAACCGTGCCATCGTTAACTGCTACTGTGTTGAGGGAACCTACCCTCCCAGTCTTGATTATATAAAGACCAATTACGGCCTTATCTATGATGAGGACATTTTCTTCGTTGATTACAGAGCCATCGGCTCCAATCTGTTACCCGACGTGACCATCGTCAGAAAGGAACAATAAAGTGGGAGTTAAAACTCACAAGCATACAATCGATATTCTTTTTGTGCTGATCCTGTTCTGCGTTTTTGCATTCTCGGTCATCATGGTGCTTGGTACGGGAGCCGGCGTCTACTCTAACATTGTGGACGGCATGGAAGCCAATTATGATTTCCGCACATCTTCAGCCTACCTCTTTAACAAGGTCCACCGCTCCGACGCAGGAGGAAATGTACGCTGCGGAACCTTCGGCGATTCCGATGCACTTCTTTTGCTTGAGGAGATCGACAACATCTATTACTGCACCTATCTTTATTACTACGACGGTGCCCTGATGGAGCTGTTTACCAGATACGGTCAGGAAATCGCCCCGGAATACGGGACAGAGATCATGAAACTTGACAGCTATAAGTTAAAACAGCTCTCACCCTCTTTATATGAGTTTGAGATAGTAAGTGAGGAAGGAGAATCTTCGGTCCTGTATGTACATACCCGGACCAAGAGCGTGAACGACGATGAATAGATTCAGATCATCTCTTTTTCTCATGGAAATGATAATAGTGATATTCTTCTTCTCCCTTTCTTCCGCGGTCTGCATACAGATCTTTACAAAGGCTCATTCCATAAGCCGTGCAACCGAAGAGATGAGTGATGCGGTATTGTGGGGAGAGAATGCGGGGGAACTTTTTTACGAATATAAAGAAGAATTTGCCGACAGGACCGCCGGTGTATTTGACCGTGTTCCCGAAGGCTATGAAGTGGTGCTCGATCTTAAAGAAGAGGACGGCTTCCTTTACCTTGATTACGCCTATGTCTGCAAAGACGATGACCGCACGGTCTACACACTTTCCTTTAAACAGCATGTAAAGGAGGTGTGTGAATAATGGCAGGAAAGCAGCGAAGCTTTACCCTTAATATCGGAACCTCATCCATAATCTTTATTTTTGTAATACTGGCACTTGTTTCCTTTGCGGTGCTTTCACTTGCCACCTCAATGTCCGATTACAACCTGGCAAGGAATGTATCGGATAATACCACCGCTTATTACAATGCCTGCAACGAAGTTGAGGAACTGCTGGCCCAGACCGACAGGTCCTTAAAATCCCTTTACGATACGGGCATATCAAGGGCATCCTATTTTGAACAGTCCGGAAAGAAACGTACCTTTGCTTATCCCGTTTCCGATATCCAGACTCTTGAAGTTGAGATAAAGATCCTGTACCCCGAAAATCCCGGAGATCCTTTCTATGAGGTGACCCTCTGGCAGATCTCCACCACCGGTTCTCTGGAATATGATTCTCATCTTCCTGTAATTCAGTAAAAAAGAGCCATCCCCTTCGGGATGGCTCAATTTCTTATTTATTCTTCGGAATCAACGAAATCGCCTTCTGTTTCTTCCTCGTATTCTACGGGACCGAGATCCTCATCTGTGATCTCATCTGCATCGGGTTCATTGTCGTCCTGCTCGGCGTGAACATTCTTCTCTGCCTCGGAGTTCTTCTTTGAAAGCATTGCTTCGTAGCCTTCATCGGTGCTGAGCTCTACATCTCTGTAACGCTTCATACCCGTACCTGCGGGGATGAGCTTACCTAAGATAACGTTCTCTTTAAGACCGATAAGTCTGTCCACCTTACCCTTGATGGCAGCTTCCGTAAGAACCTTTGTGGTCTCCTGGAAGGATGCTGCGGAAAGGAAGGATTCTGTAGCAAGTGCTGACTTTGTGATACCGAGGATGATACGTGTACCTTCTGCAGGCTGCTTGCCCTCTGCAACAAGAGCTTCGTTCATATCCTCAAAGTCAAGGTAATCAACGAGTGTTCCGGGAAGGAACTCGGAATCTCCGGTGTTCTCGATACGGATCTTCTTGATCATCTGACGAACGATGACTTCGATGTGCTTGTCGTTGATATCAACACCCTGAAGTCTGTAAACACGCTGTACTTCGCGAAGGAGATAATCCTCAACGGCACCGATACCCTTAACCTTTAAGAGGTCGTGAGGGTTGATGGAACCTTCGGTAAGGACATCACCGGCTTCAAGAACCTGTCCGTCCTGAACCTTGATACGTGATCCGTAAGGGATGAGGTACTTCTGCTCACCTGTCTCGGGATTCGTAACGGTTACTTCTCTCTTCTTCTTTGTATCGCTTATGCTCACAACACCGGCACCCTCTGAAAGGATCGCAAGACCCTTCGGGCGACGTGCTTCAAACAATTCTTCTACACGGGGAAGACCCTGTGTGATATCTCCGCCGGCAACACCACCGGTATGGAAGGTTCTCATGGTAAGCTGTGTACCGGGCTCACCGATGGACTGAGCTGCGATGATACCGACTGCTTCACCGACCTGAACCATTTCTCCGGTAGCCATGTTTGCACCGTAACACTTTGCACAGATACCGTCATGTGAACGGCAGCAAAGGATGTTACGAACCTTGATCCTGGAAGCGGGATTGAATACTCTCTCGCCTTCTTCGTTGATCATGTTGATGGGGTTACCGTTTGTATCAACACCTTCCTTCATGATCCTTGCGGCTCTTGAAGGATTGATCATGTGATTCTTCTTAACGATGACATCTCCGCTTTCGGAAAGGATATCCTCTGCGGCATAACGGCCCTGGATACGGTCCTTTAAGCCTTCGATGGTTTCCTTACCGTCCATGAATGCATATACATCCATTCCGGGGATCTTGTCCTTGCCCTCACAGCAGTCGATCTCACGGATGATAAGTTCCTGTGATACGTCTACCATTCTTCTTGTAAGGTAACCGGAGTCTGCGGTACGGATAGCCGTATCGGAAAGTCCCTTACGAGCACCGTGTGCGGACATGAAGTACTCAAGTACGTCAAGACCTTCACGGAAGTTTGATTTAATGGGCAGCTCGATGGTTCTACCGGATGTATCCGCCATAAGTCCACGCATACCTGCCAGCTGCTTGATCTGCTGGTTGGAACCACGGGCACCGGAGTCAGCCATCATGAAGATGTTGTTATATTTATCGAGACCGTTCAACAGATCGTCTGTCAGTCTCTTATCGATATCTGTCCAGGTTTCAACAACCGCACGATATCTTTCCTCGTCAGTCGTAAGACCGCGTCTGTAGTTCTTGGAGATCTTATCAACCTGCTGCTGAGCCTCTGCAAGAAGTGCGGGCTTTGAAGCGGGCACCGTCATATCGGAAATTGAAACCGTCATTGCAGCGATGGTGGAATAGTGATATCCCATTGCCTTAATGTGGTCAAGAACTTCAGCGGTAACGCTTGCTCCATGGGTATTGATAACCTTCTCAAGGATAGGCTTTAACTGCTTTCTTCCTACGTGGAAGTCGATCTCGGGCTTAAGGATGTTCTCCTTTACGGATCTGTCAACATATCCGAGATCCTGAGGAATAACCTCGTTGAACATCATGCGTCCCAATGTGGTGGGAATAAAGCCCACAACTACGGAACCGTCTTCCCATTCAGCGGACTTCTTAACATAGATCTCCTGCTGAAGGGTGATCTCTTTATTCTCATATGCAAGTAATGCTTCGTCCATGGAATTGTAATATCTTCCGAGGATGTCAACAAAACGGCATACAACGCGTCTGTCTCTTTCAGGGTCTACA
>JAEEIN010000175.1 GCA_016281385.1 Lachnospiraceae bacterium
CGCGGTGTCGGAGAATACGGCGGAACACTAAAGATCACCTTTAAGATCAATAAGAGAATTTTCTAAGCAATACATTTTTGCCCGGGGCAGTGATCTGCCCCGGGTATTTTATGTTTTACTTTTTTTGTTTTTTTTGGTAAAATATGTGTGACAATATGGATTTTTATATGTCAAATTTCAGACAAAGTCGAGGGAGAAGCCTATGTTCAGTACAATGGTTCCGCTTTTTGATGAGAATATGGCGGTTAAAGCCTATTCCATCTTTACTGAGAAAAACAACGTATTCCTTAACCCTGCAGTATTGGGAACGGGATCGTTTGACGGTGCGGGAGATATTCCGGGGTTTGAGATGATAGCAAATATGGGAATCGATTCCCTGTCAAAGGAGCAGCTTGTTTTTGTTCCTCTTACAAATATTTCGATTTTTGCCGAAGTCAATGCAATGTGCAAGGCGCCTCATGACAGGATCGTTCTTCTTATAGACAGAACGGTAGCGCCCATAGATGTATATGTAAATCGTATCAAGGAACTTAAGTCCTTCGGTTATAAGATGGCCATCCGTAAGCTGGCGGTTTCCGAGTTCCAGAGTTACGCACCCATCCTTGCATTGATGGACTACATCCTTCTTAACAACAAGAGGATCGTCATCGAGAATGCCCAGAAGTACTTTAATTCCTTGTATCCCAACGTTAAGCTTGTTGCAGGTAACATTGACTGCCAGGAGCGTTTCGATGAACTTAAGGGCAAGGGCTACGACCTTTACGAAGGTCCTTTCTACCGTGTTCCCATTACTCAGGGAACCCACGAGGTATCACCTCTTAAGATCACATACCTTGAACTGTTAAGGCTTGTAAACAACCCCGATTTCGATCTTACGGATGCAGCCGATACCATCGGTCGCGACGTTGCTTTAACCATCGACTTGCTGAAGGTTGTTAACCGTGTTGTTAAGACGGCGGAGATCACTTCCATCCGTCACGCGGCTGCTATGCTTGGTCAGAGAGAGTTAAAGAGATGGATCAATACAGCGGTTACCGAGAACCTTTATGCCGACAGGCCCGGTGAGATTACGAGACTTTCCCTTCTTCGTGCGAGATTTTCCGAGAACCTTGCAGGGGTATTCGATCTTAAGATGCAGGAAGAAGAACTCTTCCTCATGGGACTGTTCTCAGTGCTTGACGTAATACTTGAGAAGCCCATGGACGAAGCTCTGGATATGATCCAGGTTTCAAAGCCCATCAGGGATGCCCTTGTTTCCGGTACCGGCAAGCTTGCTCCTGTATTTGAACTGGTCAAGAGCTACGAAAGTGCGGATTGGACCGAGGTTTCTAGACTGTTACTCCTTCAGGAGAAGGATGACAAGGCCGTAAGCTCCGCTTATATGGATGCATTAAGCTGGTACAGAGATACCATCGTTGATAAAGTAGCAGACTAAGAGTGCAGAAATGCATCAATCTCCTTTCTTAAAAAGAGTCCCGCTCGAGGCAATTTAGTGCTTCGGGCGGAACTCTTTTTTATTTGCATGATTCCATTATAAGTTTCGGAACAAAGGAAAGAGATGCGGTGGTATAGCTGCTTCCCTCAAATGCGTCTGCGTCCACAGCGGGATCTTTCACCGGCGAGTTTATCTTGTTTGTAAGAAAAACAATAACAAGATTTCTCGTAGGATCGATACAGGTCAGAGTTCCTGTCCAGCCCTGATGGCCGAAGGTTTCGGCGGGAGCGACGGAACTGAAGTAGTAGGAGCGTTCTTTTTCCTGGCCTTGGAGCCACCAGCCTATTCCCCATTTCTGATGGGATTCATCCTTAGGCGATGTGAAAGTATCAATGACCTCATTTGAAAAGAATGCTTCATCGGGATCGTCGCTTCCGTTTAACATAAGGTTTGCCAGCAGTGCAAGATCCGTGGCGGAAGAGAAGAGTCCTGCGTGACCGGAAACTCCTGCCATACAATACCAGGCCTTTTCGTCGTGAACCTCACCCTGAAGAGTATAGGTTCTTATGCCTTCAAAGAATGCGGCTCCGTCACGGGTGTTTCCGTTTAATTCCGTGGCAGCACAGTCGTTGGGAGAGAAGCCTTTTTTCAGAGGATTGAAGCAGATATGATCAAGCTCCATAGGTTCCCAGAATACTGTTTCAAGGAAGGACTCAAGATCCTGACCGGTTATCTTCTCAATCACGAAGGTGAGAAGCATATAGTCAACATCGGAATAGACCGTTTGGGTGCCAGGTTCGTACATAAGTGGAGTCTTAAAGAGCATCTTAAGTGTCTGTTCACGTGTCTTGTCATCTGCCCCTGCCCCCACATATAAAGGATTCACAGGTGCATCCACTCTTTTGTCAATGGAAGGATCGTAGTATTCACTGTGATATCGGGGATCTGCGGGAAAGCCCGCTTCGTGGCAGAGGACATCCCGGATGGTCAGCCTTGATTTCCATTCCTGCTGGGCTTCAAGCCCGGGGAATTCATAGCCAAGATAGTGCACTTCAATGGTATCTTCGTAAAACTCGTTTCCGAGAATGTCGCAGATCCGTGTGTTGATATCGAGACCCTCGTGAGTCACAAGGTACTGAACCGCATAGTTGACGGTATACATCTTGGTATTGGAAGCAAGGTCGTAAAGGGTATCGTTGGTCGCGGGAACACGATCCTCCTTTAAGGTTCCGTCGGGATTGTAGGAATTAACGCAGCCCCAGGTATTTTGGTAGACCAGCTTATTGTCCTTTATCACCGCAAGCTGTGCGCTTGAAAAGCCGTTTTCCACGTCGGCCGAGATGATCCGGTCAATCTCCTCAAAACAGTTTGAACTTATGTCAACCGATTCGGGGCTTTCCGCAATCTCCACCACCGGAACCCATGACCGTCGTATTTCCTCTTCCGTGGGAGGGGCAGGTTCCGGTTCCGGCTCGGGTTCGGGAATAACTTCCGAAACGAGAGTGACTTCCTCCGATACAGTGGTCACCTCGGAAACCGGTGGGGGATCACTCGATATGCTGTTATGTAAACTAACGTCCTTTCCGCACCCAACAAGCTGAAGCTCCATGGCAATGCAGAGAAACAGACAGATCTTTTTGTTTTTCATAAGTTCATTTTATATTTGGCCGAAGATTTACGCAATATGTGCGAAAAGAGAGTGAGAAGATAGCATCATTTGTTTTGTTTTTACAAAACGTTAAGTCCTATAATCTATGATAGAAAAGATGAAAGGAGCAGTATGAAAAATCGCTGTATCATGCGGCTTTTAAAGGCCGCGGCCGTTTATTCGGTCTTTGCGGTAACCCTTTGCGGCTGCGGAAAGGACGAACCTGCGCCGGCTTCAAATGAAACTGAAATGACCGAAGAAGTTCCCTCTGTCGAGACGGAGGAAGAAAAAATTGAGAATGAGAATAAAGGAGAAGAAAAAATGAGCACCAAGATCGAGACCAAGCCTTTCTTAAAGAGGCTTACAGAGCACAATCCCGTAATGACGCAGCGCTTCGGAGCGGATCCCTATGCGCTGGTATATGACGGAAGAGTGTATCTTTATATGACAGGCGACGACTTTATGTACGAAGCCGATGGAAGCATTAAGGAAAACAATTATTCAAATATCAATAAGATAAATGTTATATCATCCGCTGACCTTGTTAACTGGACGGATCACGGAACAGTTTATGCGGCAGGGCCCAAGGGCGCAGCCACATGGGGTGGAAATTCATGGGCTCCCGCAGCGGCTTACAAGAATATCGACGGAAAGGACAAGTTCTTCCTTTACTTCGCAAACAGCGGAAACGGGATCGCCGTTCTTGAATCCGATACACCTTACGGACCTTTCACGGATCCCATCGGCAAGGCACTGATTTCAAGAGAGACGCCTACCTGTGCATCCGTTGCATGGCTTTTCGATCCCGCGGTTTTGATGGACGGAGATGATGCTTATATCTACTTCGGCGGCGGAATCCCTTCACCCGATAAGGCAGACAACCCCGGAACCGCACGTGTTGCCAAGCTTGGCGCTGACATGATCAGTCTTGACGGAGATCCCGTTCCCATCGAGAACGTTCCTTACCTTTTTGAGGATTCCGGAATC
>JAEEIN010000176.1 GCA_016281385.1 Lachnospiraceae bacterium
CGCTCCATGCCTCGCATCTCTCTCCAACGAGTTTAAAGTTCCTGTAATCGAATTCCTGAATATAGATGGTGTTGTCACCAAAGAATCTGGGACCGTTTACATTGTCGTGTGTTCCGCAATAATAACACTTCCCGTCATCATCAAAGAAAAGGCTGGGATCGATTCCATCAGCTCCCTCGATATAATGAGGCTCGCTCCAGGGGCCTTCGGGATTCTCAGCCGTTATGACAAAGTTTCCGCCGTGGGAAACATTTGTACAGATTATATAGAATAAACCGTCGTAATATCTTATGGTGGGGGCAAAGAGTCCCTGGGATACTCCCGCGTTATCCAGAACAAGCTGGGACGGTCTGTCCATTGCGTTTCCTATCTGCTCCCAATGAGCCAGATCCTTACTGTGCATAATGGGAAGTCCCGGGAAATATGCAAAAGTGGAATTGACCAGATAAAAGTCGTCATTCACCGCACAGATGGACGGATCGGGATAAAAACCCGAAAGTATGGGATTCTTTGCTGTAACCATAAAAATTCTCCTCCTCAGATGTCATTATCAGGGTTTTGTGATAATGATCTCATTGTCTTTCTTTGCAATCTTAACCTTATTGTCGCTTAATTCAAGTCCCTCGATGAGTTCCGCAGGGATCTGGACACGTCCCGCCCTGTCAAGGACAGCGTATTCATCCTGAGTATCCTCTGCTCTCCAGTCGATGTTCGTTTCCTTAAGTCTGTCTGCGTACTTCTCCTTAAGCACTCTCTCGGAACTGATCTTACCGTCGCGTATGGCTATAACACGGCGAACCTTCTTTGAAAGGGTCATGTCGTGGGTAACGATAAGGATGGTCTGTCCGTTCCTGTTAAGTTCAGTGAACACATCAAAGATGAAGTCCGCTGTCTTAAAGTCTACACTACCTGTGGGCTCGTCCGCAAGAAGAAGCTTCGGTGAATTTGCAAGAGCGATGGCAATTGCGATACGCTGCTGCTCACCACCGGATAACATGTTCATCCTGTTGTGCTTCTTGTGGCTCATTCCAACCATTTCAAGAAGTTCAAGAGCCTTGTCGTGCTTATGCTTCGTGTTTGATAAATTCATGGGAAGCATTACGTTTTCAATGGCAGAAAGGAAAGGAAGCATGTTACGTCCGTTGTTCTGCCATACGAATCCTACAGTGTCGCGCTTATAAAGAACAAGCTCCTTCTCGCTCATTGTGAAAAGGTTCTGTCCCGCTACACGAAGTGAACCGGCACTGGGCTTGTCCAGTCCGCCTATCATGTTAAGGAAGGTGGATTTACCGGAACCTGAGTTACCGATTATTGCGGTGAGTTCTCCCGTTTCCACGGTAAGATCCAGTCCCTGAAGTGCCAGCACTTCCGTTTCTTTTGTCTTATAAATCTTTACGAGGCCGTCGGCCCTGATCATCTCTTCAGCCATTTATCCTCTCCCCGTTTTCAAGTTCTATTATCTCGTCGGCGGCACCCATCAGACCTACGTCATGTGTGGTCATAAGAATGGTGATGCCCTCTCTTCTTGTCATTTCCTTAAATATCTCCGTAACCTTTGCAGCCATCTGGGAATCCAGCTCTGCCGTAGGCTCATCCGCAAGGATGAGCTTGGGGCCGTGGGCAATGGATCTGGCAATGGCAACTCTCTGCTGCTCACCACCGGACATCTCTGCGGGCATGTGGTTCATACGGTTTGCAAGTCCCACCATACGAAGACATTCCTCGACTCTCTTATCCCTTTCCTTCGAAGGCTTGATTCCTGCCATTCGCATGGAAAATTCCACGTTCTGGAATGCATTTAATGAAGGGATCAGTGAAACCGACTGGAAAACAAAGCCCAGTTCCTTTCTTCTTAACTCTTCCCTTTCATAAAGCGACATTCCCTTGATGGGGGTTCCGTTTAAGGAAACGCTGCCCGTGGTGGGATCGTCAAGGGTTCCTATAATGTTCATGAGTGTTGTTTTTCCTGAACCGGAACGTCCCTTAAGGATCGCAAAGGTTCCGGCTTCAACCTGGGCAGTAACACCCTTTAAAGCCGTAAACTCGCCTCCCGGAACAGGAAACACTCTCGTGATCTCTTTTGCGTCAATAACCAAATTACTCATTATTCTTCACCTAACTTCAGTGCCTTTGTAACATTCATCTTAAAGAGGATTCCCACAAGTACGCACATGGATATGATCATTACGGCGCAGATGACACCGTAGAGTCTGTACATATCCGATGCCACTGTGATCAGTCTCATGGGAAGAGCCTGGTCCTTGGAAGCGTATGCCTGCTGAAGGATGGGCACAAACATTTTTGATGTAAGCTTACCGATTCCGATACCCGCAAGTATGGAGAATACACCTGAGAAGATCTGCTCGTTTATAAGCATGTGGAAGATCTCTCCTTTGTGGAAACCGGTGGCACGAAGTACACCGAAGATAAGCTCTCTTTCACGTATGGACATTACCCAGTAGATCAGGTAACCCACCGCGCACAGTATGATCGTAACAACAAAGCCCATGGTAAGGACACCGTTGGTACCCTGAAGAAGGGGATCTTCAAGTGTTGCGTTCATTCTGTCGCCTGCGTTTACATACTTCTTAAGGGATACGTTGTTGTCGTCGATCCATTTGATAAGCTCGTTTGCGGTAGCTTCGGGTTTAAGCTTTACCCATACCTCGTAAGGGAAGGTTCCGCAGCGCTTATTAAGATAATCAAAATGCGCAACAACAAGGTAGTTGTCCCTTGTATAAGCGGTTCCGTCGGGGTTCAGTCCATTCTCCGTCTGCTGATAGCAGGGGAAGTAATCGATGAAGCCCACGATCTTACCGGTCACGTTCTTGCCCTTTGAGTTGGTGACCGTAAGGATATCTCCCACGTTGTAACCTAACTTGGTGTTAAAGTTCGTGGAAAGAAGGTATCCGTCCTCTACCGCAGCAAGTTCGTTTAAGTACTCGTAGTAGGGTTTATCAAGGAAGGATCTGTCCACCATTGTGATGGAACCGAATTCCTTGGTGTGGATTCCCATAAGGTTTACGGTGAACTTCTCGTTTGAGCTTCCGCTCACCGTTGCATCGGTGTCGTTGATGACTCTGGTGAAGCTCTCCGCTATGGAAAGGTTGTTGTATTTCATATAATCGGGAACGATGTATTCACCGGTATAGATACCGTTTCTGTCCTGGATCTCAACCCAGGATTCCTTTAAGATGACATCACTTCCCGAAAGGTATTCGGTATTCTCAATGGCGTTGGCAAGTATTGTTCTTGCAACGGTTGCGTGGTACATACCAAGGGAAACCGTCATGATAAGGAACAGCATGATAAGCTGCTGCTTACGTCCGTTCTTTATGTTCTCCATAAAGGATACGTGGCTTGCGGGACCCCATTTGTTCTTGCCGATGGTGTAAATGAGCTTAACGATATGGGGCTGCAGTCTTAAGAAGAACAAACCTGCACCAACTATGAACAGAGATGAGCTTAAGTAAAGAAGCGGATCCAGGCTCTCGCCTGCCATAACGGCATTTGAAAGATCCTTCATGTTCTTGTTGAAGGAATAGTATCCGTAAAGGGATGCGCCCAGTAAGAGCACATCAACAAAAAGCTTCTCCCAAAGTGCCTTTCTCTTTAAAGCCTTTGACTGCTTTAAGTTAACTATGGTCACTCTGCTGTGCTTGATAGAAGGAATGGTGATGCTGAGTAAGCATACCAGGATCGCACAGAGTGCATAGATAAATGTTTCTTTCGTATATGCAACTTCAAGAGCCGATGAAAAGTTAAACTCCAGGAAGTTTCTCGTTGATCCTAAGATCTTGGCAAACAATGCTCCCAAAGGAAGTCCCACGATGGCACCGGTCAAGGTGATCAAAAGTCCCTGATAAAAATACAGTCTGATGATCTGGAAGCTTGAGCTGCCTCGGCTCTTTATAACGGAGATCTCGTTCTTCTCCATTTCGTACATCTGCCCAGATATCATCAGAAGGAAGGCAGCAAGCATTGCAAGGACCGGAACCTGTAAGATGATCAGGGTTGCGGATATACGTGAAACCTTTACATTGTAGTCATCGATGACCTTCATGTATTTGGGCTCTGAAAGAACCTTCTTGTAAGGGCTGTCGTTTAAGTAATAATTCGTACGTTCAACCAGGCCCTTGATATCTCCCGCCTTAAGCTTTGAATAATCAAACAGGCAGTTGAAGGTGAGCTTGATATTAAACTTGCCCGCATTGTCGCCTGTAAAATACTCTCTGAAAACATTCTGATCGCAGATAAGATAATCTTCCATCTTTTCAGGCTTTATCTGCCAGAAGTATCCCGAATCGTCACTTGCGTCAAAAACACCCACAACAACAACCTTCAAAGGCTGCTTGTCCGCCGTTTTAAGCTCGTCAAAGGTGAATTTTTCTCCCACCAGAACTCCCTTGGATATAAGGGCCGACTGACTGACTATGACTTCGATATATCCGTCGTCGGTAACTCCCTTTTCCGAGAAAGGTTCACCGTAGATGATGTCAGCATGTTCAAGAACATCATCAATGGAAGTAAGCTTGACTCCCAAAGACTGAGCCTCTCCTCTCTTTGTGTCTGAGCTCATGGTTGCCGATGCAAGGTTCATGATAAAGAATGTATCGGTCTTGTCGACCTTCATGTATTCATAAAAACTCTTGGGGAAATCCTCCATTTTCGCAAGAGTCTTTCCTCCCGCCTCCTTCATTGAAGAGGTGGTACCCGTAACGATTGCGGGCCATTTTCCTTCGGATACTATGTAGGATTCAAATTCATCCGTAAGCATCCTGTTATATGCGGCAGATCTGTAGATGGGGAAGCTGACAACGGTTGCCGTCAGTAATATACATCCCAGTAACAGACATACATTCATCCACTTTTTATGCCACAATTTTTCCAGCATTATTCCAAGCATATCTTTGTTCCTTCTGAAAGCCCTTCTATAACCCAATAATTTGTGGAGTCGGAGCCGCCGGCTATAAAGCTCTTTACGGTCTTAACTCCGTTTTCCTCAACGGTAACATAGGTGATACCGTCAACTACCGTTACCGCACTCTTCGGTACCAGCACAACGTCATTGACTTCTCTCACGGAAGCCTTCACCGAGAATGAGGTTCTTGTCCACCATCCGTCGGCGCCTATATTTGATTCAGCCATTCTCTTAAGATCTTCGGATGAAACCTGGATCAGCGTATAGTCATTCTTCAGTTCGTCGCTGAGAGCCCAGGAAGAAACCGTTACAACCGATCCCTTCGATACAACACTCTGTCCCGAGCCGTCCTTGTAGCTTATGTCCGCTTCATTTCCGCAGGTAAGCTGTCCTGATTTATCCTCGACAACAACATAGCAGTTATCTTCCTTGGAAATAATTGCAACCCATGCATTCTTAAGAAGGATATCTCCCTCTTCGAAGTTGCGAACATCGGTTATGATGCCGTCATAGGGAGCAACTATTTCTGTCTTTGCTGCGTCGCTCTTCATTTCGGAAACCTGTTTATTAAGTTCCGCTATGTATTCGCGCTTTGCCTTGATCTGACGCTTGTTCTTCTCCTCACCGCCTTTGATGAGTTCCTGAAGATCTTCATTTGCTCTTAAGATCGTGCGTTCTTTACGCCTTATGGAGAGGTCGTCCGCCGTAACCCAGATGGTGGCAATGACCTGTCCCTTTTCAACACGCTGGTTGCGCTTTACATTTACTTCTTTAACATAAGCAGTACCCCACTCGATGGGATTTCTTACATACTGCTGATTTGAGTAGAACAGATAACCCGTTGCGGAGAAATCCGTTGAAACGCTTCCCTTTGTAAGGGTTGCGGTCTTTGTTTGGTCAGTGCTCTTTATATCCGCAAGGACCTGCTCGCCTTCGGAAAGTCCCGTAAGGATCTCGGTATACATTCCGGCTTTGATACCGGTCTTAACCTGTCTCTTAACGTTTCCTTCACCGCTCTTTACATAAACAAATGGACCTTCGTCATCCTTGTTGAGTGCTTCGTTGGGAACCGTTAATGTATCAAGGCTCTGCCTGTTCACAATGAGAATGAGCACATAATCACCGGCCTTCAGTTCTCCCGCAGGATCACTTATGCGGAATGTTGACTTTGCATCGGCAACGGAGGTTATTGTCGCATTTGCCTCAGGCTCAACAAATTCGACCTCATAGCGCTTTCCGTTTGAGAAACCGAAAACTTCGATGGCCCTCTTTACATCACTTGTGATGATGTAATCGGTCTTTACCACCATATCGGTAAAATCTCCCACTGCCGCTACGGGAACATCCCTTGAAACCCACTCGTTCATGTCAAAGAATCTGATTCCAACAACTTTTCCGTCGATCTTTGAAGAAACAACAACGTCCTCACGATTGATGGCAAGTCTGTTAAGCCTTGTGTTGTAATGAGCAAGATCCAGTTCGTAGTTATCCGTACGTTCCTTAATGTCCTGCTCCAGATTCTCTCTTTCTGCTACAGCCTTTACGTAATTATAGATACAGCTGCCGGTATCGTATTCTCCGGCTGTTTTGTTGTAAGCAGCAATTTCTTCTTCGGTCCAGCCTTCGATATTCTTTGCGATATCGCCCCAGTACTTTTCGGCAGCCTTTGCAACCGCAAGCCTTTCGTTGTACTCTTCCATATCCTCATTGTAGGATTCCTTGAGTGCGGAAATGGATTCTTTTACACTCTTGACCTCTTCGTCAAGTTTTTCCGTAGAGGCGTTTACAAGAGCATCACCCTTGCTGACCGTATTTCCGGGAAGGTTCGCATAAGTTGAAAAGTTCTGATCCGTGGGGAAGGAGTATTCATAAACCGTGGGAACGACCTTACCGTTTAACTGTGTATAGGTCTTCATGTCCCTTCTCTCAACCGTTGCATAGGTTTCGGTACTTCCAACAGGATCGATAAGTTCAACCGAACTTTCCTCTGTTTCGCTTTGTTTCTGTCCGCACCCGGCCAATGCCGTTCCCGATACTGCCATAGAAAGAACCAGCATATACACCGATGCGTTACGTATGAATTTTTTTAACATCATTTTTTCACTACCTTTTCGCCCTCGGCAAGGCCATCTATGATTTCTACCCTTTCGTCACCGAAAAGACCGATCGTAATATATTTAATGGTCCTGATATTGTCTTCGTTAAGCATGTAAACAAATGCTTCATCTCCTGCAATATGTACCACATCCTTGGGAAGAGAAAGTACATGTGACTTCTGATCTTCAATTATGGAAATGGTTCCGCGGGTTCCTACATCGATCACCGCATTGTCAGGGCCTGTATAAACCACAAACTTCATTGAGTCTGTCCAGTTTTCCATTTCATAAGGAAGAAGAACATAATCTCCCGCAGCCGATGAGAAAGGAATATTCATATCCACCATCTGACCTTCTTTGAAAAGATGCTTGAACTCCGTTCCTTCAACCTCGAACTTACAGTCCGTGCTGTCAACGATGTTCATGATAACCGCATCAGCCTTTGAGGTAGAACCTTCAAGGTTCTTCTTAAGCTTGTAAACAACCCCATCGAATTCTGCGTAAAGACGGCTTTCTTTAAGTTCCTTGCGTTTTCTTGAAAGTTCCTCACGGTCAAATTCCAGTTCGTCGTTTGTAAGTACCTTCAAACGCTCATAGCTGTCCTTTGTTGCCTGAACTCTGTCTGCATATGACTGACTTGCATAATCATAATGCTGATAAAGGAAAACATCCTGAACCGCAAGACCTGCTTCTACATCATAATTGGCAAGCTTTAATTCGTTTTTCTTTACCTTGTATTCAAGTTCTTCTATCTGCGCCTCCAGCTCGGAAGAAGAAAGCTCGCATAAAAGATCTCCCTTTTTGACTACATCGCCCTCTTCAACATAAACCTTGTCCACATATCTTCCCGTTACGTTAAAGGAAACTTCCTGTGCATTTGACTGGGAATATGTGCAATCGATCTTTCTGGTAAGAATGACATCGTCATAGGTTACCTGAACGAGGCTGTAGGATACAACCTCTTCTTCTGAATCAACCATGACAAGAGGAGCTTCTTCCGTTTTACCGCAGCCGCAAAGAAGAAACGCGGCCAAAGTGATTGGTAATAATTTCTTTTTGAATCTCATTTCTGTTTACTCCGTTTTTTTGCCTGTGTAAGGCCTTTCATTTCTTTATGACCTTACTTATAATACATTCTTATGTCAATCAATTCCTATTAATTCTTGCTATTTTCATGACCCTTTTTGCGAAGAACTGTGAACATTTTGTGAAAATTATTAACGGATTATTAGCAGAATGGATATTTATTAAAGCAGAAATTAAAAAGAAGAC
The DNA here is from genome assembly GCA_016281385.1 of Lachnospiraceae bacterium. Lineage (GTDB taxonomy): Bacteria > Bacillota > Clostridia > Lachnospirales > Lachnospiraceae > UBA1258. The sequence continues at coordinate 8,290 of JAEEIN010000176.1, forward strand.
AGCGCCCGGAAAACACTGTCTTCTTATTAATTATGTTATTTGTTGATAGTTACAAAGCTAAATTAGTTGTTAGCTTCCTCGATGTACTGCTTGTACATGTCACGGCATCCGTCAAGGATCTCAGAAATAGGATCCATGTCAGGATAGAACTTCCATGTGAAAGGAGCACCCATGTCGAGGTTAGGAATGATGGACTGAAGCTCTACAGTAGAGTTCTTGGACATAAGCGGTACAGTTTCCTTACAAGCTCTCTCATCGAAGTTACCTGTAGCTGTTGTGTTAACATAAGGGTTGTAATCTTCGAATCCGGGAACGAACTCGTTGTAGAGGCTGTATGCGAATGCACACTTCCAAGCTCTGTCAGCATCATAGCATGAAGGAATGATGCAGATGTTATCCTGTGCTGTCTGGATAAGAGATCCCTTAGGTCCCTTCGGGAACATAACGAATCCAAGCTCGTCCTCTGTCTCATAGAAGAGGTTGCCGGGTGTTGCGCAGTACTGCTGATCACAGCAGAATGCACATCCGCCTGTCTTGAACTGGTTCTGATAGTAATCCCATGCTGCTGCATTTCCTTCCTCGTCTACAGGACCATTCCAGTCATACTTGTTGAAGATATCACGAACCCACTCAAGAGCTTCAAGAGTCTCGGGAGATTCGAACTCATATGTGTACTTGCCGTCAGCATCCTGACCAACATACTTACCGCCGTTAGAGAATACAGCTGCGGAAACCATAACACCTTCGTTTACGCCGATACCCCAGATATCGATGGTACCATCGTTATCGGTATCACGCTGAACCTTCTCAAGGATCTCTTCGAATGCTGCCCATGTCCATGTGTCATTAGCCTGCATGTCGTAAAGAGACTCGGGATCAACACCGGCTTCCTGAAGAAGTCTCTTGTTGAAGTAAAGACCTGTTCTGGGCTCTGCCCAACCAGCTCTCATAGCGTAGATTCCGCCGTCGATTGTATAAAGCTTGTGAACGCCGTTAGCGAACTTAGGCTCGCTGAAGTCAAGGCAATCAAGTGTTGAAAGGTCATATACAAGACCGTTGTCAACTGCTGAAAGCATTGTAGCATCACCTGAGTGAAGGGTGAATACGTAGTTGTTGTCATCTCCGCCTGCTGTTACATAATCAACGAAGTCCTGAGCAACTGAACCCCAGTCACCGATGGTCTCACCGTGAATCTTGAAGTTGTATGTCTCCTGGATCCAATCCTGATATGCGTACTGAGCTTCTTCGAAATCAGTCTTAGCTTCTGCTCTTTCAGCAGATGTGAACCAGTCACGAACTACGACTTCGATTCCGCCAAGGTCGTAAGGTGCGCCTGTTGCAGGATCGATAAGTACGGTGTACTCGCTAACTTCTTCTTCTGCGGGAGCTTCTTCGGAAACTTCGGTGGAAGTCTCTTCCTTAGAGGTCTCGGTAGAAGTGCTGTCGGTGCTTGCAGGTGCAGAAGCGGAAGTATCTCCACCCTTACCACATGCTGCAGCACTCATGGTCATAGCTGCTGCAAGAGTAGCTGCTAAAACCTTCTTTGCCATAGGCTTTCTCATAGTATTTTCCTCCTTTATTATGCACTCGCTGAAGCCGGTGAAATATAACCTTCCGGGTCATCCGATCTTCGCGAAAAACATACACATATATTTTATATCACATTGTTCACAAAAAATCCATATTTTTGTCGTAATTTTGTTACATTTTTATACCTGTGCTGGAAATACTCTCAACAAAGGCTTTCTGAGCTATCAGATAAACAACAACGATAGGAAGCACGATGAGCAATGTACCGGTTGAAAGGATACAGTTGGTATACTGAGTCGATACACCGGTCTGTGCGTTTGCCGCACCGTTCTGTCTTGCAATGTAAACACCAAGAGCATCTGCGATGGATGCAAGAGATGTGCTGACAAGCTTCTTTCCGCCGATGAAAAGCTTTGAGTAGAAGCCATCTGTCCACTGCCATACAAGAGAGAACAGGAAGCATGATGTAACAATGGGTTTTGACTGAGGAACCATGATCTTTGTAAATGTCTTGAACATTCCGCATCCGTCAATATATGCGGCTTCCTCGAGGTCAACGGGGATGTTTCTGAAGAACTGTCTTACAAGGTAGATATAGAGACCGTTCTTAAGACCCATGCAGGTTAAGCTCATAAGGTAGTAAGGAACAACCGAACCTCTTAAATTGATGGGGCCGCCCTTTAATGCCTTAAAGATTCCAAGGATATCATAGTTACTGAAGTGAAGCACCAGGGAACTGGAGAATGCCTGGGGCGGAACTATGATGAGTGCAAGCACACAACCGAACCAGAAGTTCTTAAGAGGGAACTTGAATCTTGAGAATCCGTATCCTACTATCGTACACATTGCTGTCTGAATGATGGCAATGGTAAGGGATATGATGATGGAATTCTTAAGAGCTTCCTTATAGCTCATGATCTCGGCAGCAAGTTTGTAGTTCTCACCGGTAAAATGAAGCGGTATCGATACAACGATGGGATTGTAAAGATCCTGCTGTTCCATGAAGCTTACGGAGATCTTGTTAAGGATCGGCTGAAGGATCAGGAAGCACATACCGAAAAGAAGTACGAACCTTACAAACTTTATGAACACCTCTCCCACATCATGTCTTAAGAGATATCCGCCGGACTGCCTGTTTCTTTCCCAATAGGTGCCATATTTTTTTATTTCAACTGTTTTACTTTTCGTCATTGTAATATACCGCCTTTGATAATAAGAAAGATGTTATCGCTATGAACAGCGTGATTATCAGGAAGTAGCACCAGGCCATCGCCGAAGCGGGTCCGTATCTTAATTCCGTAACCATAACCTTATCGATCTTGGACATTACGTCGTTATCGGATCTCATACTGAAGTCTACGACTGTGTAGATCCAGTTTACAAGGAAGATGGAGCTTACCATAGGGAAGGTAATCTTCCAAAGGCTCTCCCACTTCGTACATCCTTCGATATAAGCGGCTTCATACATACTGCTTGAGATACTCTGAAGACCGGATATGAAGATGATGATCTGAATACCGGAAGCGGTAGCAATATCATAGATGTTATCGATTATCTCGAATACCCAGTTGTAAGCTCTGGTACCTACGCCTGCGGTCTCAAGGACTTCCTCCAGAACAGCCGTGATACTTACGTTTGCAGCTGCAGCTTCAACCGTATCGGCGATCTGAGCCATCAGAGAGTTGTTTTCCTCAAGTCCGAGGATAACGCCGGATGACATGATAACCGGAAGGAAGAATACCGCTCTTACCAGTCCCCTTGCTTTGAAATCCTGATTAAGAAGTAAGGATACAAAGAAACTGAATACGATGATACCGATTGAATAAAGGATCATCTGCGGAAGGACATCCGTTAAATTCACGAGATAATCCGGGTCAATCCTGAATGCATCATAGTAGTTCTTGATACCGACCCACTTCATGTCTACCACACCGGCTCCCAGCGTAACCTCGCAGAAGCTCATGTAGAGTGATTCAAACAAGGGTTTGAACAAGAAGAGCAGGAATCCGATTATAAAGGGTGATATGAACAAGTATCCCGCTATGGCTTTTCTTTTTTGAAGACCCGTATACTTTTTAGCTTTCTTCATTGCCTGTCTGACCTTTCAAATATTGAATAAAGTAACTTGTATATCTTACTTGCTTACAAAGTAATCTCTTGCAGGAACCGTGATTCCGTCAACGGAGTAATCTGCATATCCGTAGTTTACATATGCCTTTGTACCGTCTTCGTAAACCGTTACGCTGACATCCTCTGTAAGGATCTGATGATCAACGATCTCCTGATTGAATGTATGTCCAAGTCTTTCATTGTATGTATTGTAGATGGACATCATACGATCATTCCAAAGTGAGAAATCAGCTCCGTAATACTCGGGATAGATCGTCTTCTGTAATGTAAAGGATGATTCATCCATAAGCGTGAAGGAAAGACCTGCGCCGTATTCAACAGCATAGAGAACTTCCTCAACATCATTACCGCATACATTGATGGGCATTCCCGTGTAATCTACATAACCGTGGAGAGCGATCTGTGTGAAAGGAACACCACCGTCAAGAATGGTGTATTCGCTTCCCTTAAGATCAACTTCTGCGATAAAGTCCGCATAGGGTATCGCATAGGAGTTACCGGAGTTGATCATGATCTTCGTGCCGCCGTCCTTTGCATTCTTAAGCAGTTCTGACTGCTGAACCATTGCATCTTCACGGGAAGTGTAATTCTTTCTGTAGAAGTCGGAGGAAAGATCGCGTCCGATATCCTGGAAAGAAGCTCCGACATTGTACTTGCCGGCCGTTTCAATAAGCTTGTCTGCCGTCTTCGCTATCCTGTCGGGATGGAGAAGGAAGTAACTGTCAAGTCCGTCTCTTGCCACATAAGTGATAGCACTGTATTCATATAACTCCGCACGCTTACGGCTTAAGAACTTGGCTGCATCGGTATATGAGAAGAAACCGTTGAACAGGTTGCTCTTGAAAGCATATTCGGTAATACCGTCAAAGTAGAGGTCGACTCCAAGTTCATTTGCCTTATCGGTAAGAGCCTGAAGGTCCTTCTTGCTGCCAAGTGCATGTATGGTACGAACATTCTTTAATATCTTCTGCTTAACGCCGCCGTTACACCAGCCCACATATTTAACCGTCAGATTGTCGATACCCTCCGAAGTAAGGGTTTCGATCATGCCTGCAGCTTCCTTGTATGTGGTAAGTGCAAGAGGTCTTGAAACGGGAACACCAAGGATCTGTCTTACCTTATCAACGGCTCCGACGATCTGAACATTGACGGGTGTTGACGTATCGTCATTCTTTGTAAGATATCCGGGATACTTATCCATGAGATACTGCCTGTAGTCACGGGCCATATCAACATAGCTTCCGGAATCTATAAATGTATATCTCTGTATTATGCTTTCATCCTGAGGAAGATCCTCAAGATATACGTACATATCCTGGTTGGAGTTTGCTCCGAGATCGTATCTCTCACGAGCCTTCATGGTATACTCGGCACAAACATGGTTGTAATTCGTATTTCTTCCGGAAACATCCGCAGTAATGGATGCATATGCGGAACCGCCTTCGATTATGCAAAGGAAGGAGTCGTTTCCTTCTGCTATACCGTAAAGATTAAGATTGGCCTGAGTTGAATGAACCACATCTTTTCTTTCAATGGCCATATCCCAGCCGTAAACATTTGCGTAGTAAAGGTTCTGCTTACTCTTTCCGTTGTTGAAGTTGATGATGGATCCGCCGCCTTCGGGAACAAGCATGTAGCCTTCTTCATCAAGTCCGCCCGCTCCGAAGTAAGGAAGCACGGAAACCTTTGAAATGGGGAACTCGCTCTTTCCGTCAAAACCTGAAAAAGGAACTTCAACAACGAGATTTTTGCCTTCGAGTCTGTAGATGACCGTTGCGTTAAATACAGGTGCTGTATTCACGCCTTCTCTCTGGTTGACTTCTTTATCTCTTAAGAAGTCTTCATATGTATATCCCGCAGCTTCGAAATAACCCTGAAGCATCTTCTTCTTAACATCTCTTAAATCATCGGGAGATCTTAAGATGTATAAAGGTTCGGTCTCAAGAAGAGGATAATTTGCCAGAAGTTCTTCTTTATTGTCCTTCTTGCCAAGCTTATTGATATCGTAAAGTTTGTAAAAGCCCTTTACGGAAGACTTGTCCGTCTGATCAAGATTGGCCATCAGAGCATCGAAGTTCTTCTCTGTGATGGCAAGAGGGAAAATATATTCCTTGGAGATCTTACCTATGGAATAATCAACCTTGATATAATCATCACCCGTTTCGATCTCGTATACACCGTTCTCGGTACTGAATGTATGAGTATCCAGAGTAACGTCAAGACCTGCTTCCGTACCGTATGTAAGTAAAAAGTCTGACTGAAGTTTTCCCTTTTCTTCATTTACCGCGATGGCATCGTTGGCACCGTCAACTGCTGTGGAGTGCCATACCTTACCGGTGGACTTGACCGTGATGTCAAAGTGTGTTGTAAGGGGATCCATCTCAAGCTTTATATCATCATTTTCAAGAATGATGGGCTGTTCATCGCCGGCATATGCTCTTACTTCGATGATCTCCTCTTCCTTCGGCCTTGCCTGATACTGCATAACGAAAATGATAAGACCTGCTATGATCGCAAGAAGAATAGCCGGGAAAATAAAGCCCTTAAGCTCCTTTATTATGCTATTTCTTATCTCACGTTTTCTTTCTTCACTGATTGGATTCAATCTACTCATAATAACTCCCGTGCTCTGTATTTCTTACAGTCGATACAGCATTTCTTTGAATAATGATATAAAGTAAGCCACACCCTGAGATACCATACTGAAGAAGAGCATCAGTAAGAATATCATGACAAGCATTGCAAATATTGTAGCGATAAGGAACAGAATGTTCTTTCCGAAAGAATACTCATGTACCTGGCTCATTCCGAAGATACCGATAAAGAGTACCCAAACGATTGCTATGGTGTACAGCGCCGAATAGAATTCAGCTTCATCCACCGTAATATAGTTACTTAAGAACATTAACGGGAACTGGATGAGGGGATAAGGTGTCAGCGCGTAACAGGTGGCTATATAAACCTGCCCCAGACGACCTTTACCGTCAAACAGTGTAGTCAGCGCCCAGTTTCCTATTACAAACAGGAAGAAGGGAAACAGTACACTGGCGATATATGTAAAGACATTAAGATCTTCCCAGTACACCTGAATGAATATGAAACTCGTATATCTGAGTCTTAATACATAGGCTGCCACTGCTAAGAACAAAATGGTGTTAGCCGCTGCATAGGATCCTCTCTTCTCGTGCGTAAGATCCCAGAACCCGTCGATGGGATGGGTAAGACAGTAAAGCGAGAACTTTAAACTTTTAAAATATCGCTGCCAATTTTCCTTGCTGGTTAATGCTGCAAACATGCCGTTTCTCCGTTAATTATTGTATTTGAATGCATCTGAGATCAAGAACTCGCGCTTGATCGCCTTTACCTTTCCGATTCCCAGAGGAATAAGGAAAAGTGCCAAGAGTACAACTACGATTATGAAGATATGATCTTCAACATATTCCTTACGGTACTTCTTGTATGCCTTTGAGTAGTTCTCATCGTCATACTTAAGTTTGAAGTAATCCATTGCTTCGCCGTATTCCTTCTGTCTTAAATAAGCTCTTCCGAGACCGATATAAGCCAGATCGTAGTTACCGTTGTATTTCATTACTTCACGCCAGGTCTTTCCGGACTTGCCGTATTCACCGTTATCGAACTGATCCATGGCGTCAAATACCAGCTGACCGAAATCGGTAAGTGTGAAGAGTGTGATCGTACAGTCAAGTCTGTCAACAACGATAAGGTCGTAATCCATATGTTCAAGACCGAGGGGCTCTCTGAAGTAACCGTCCATGTTGCCGGCACCGCCGAAAACAAAGATCATACGTCCCTGATCGTCATATCCGAAGAGACGTCCGCGGTTTCTGTCGAGGCATACATAGGAATCGTTGTCGAATACCGTTACATCCGCAAATTTTGAAGGTCCGGAATATCCGCCGCCGTTACCCATGTAAAGGTCACCGTAAATAGGGAACTTTCCGTCGTAATAAACACCGTTTCTTATAAGGATGTCATCACCCAGAGGATTTATCCTTCTGATGGCATCGGCATCTCCGCCTCTAAGATCCTCTGCTTCGACGTTACCGGTGCAGGCATATATGAATCCTTCCTTATCCATGTAAAGGTTATCGTACTCTGTGGGAACAAAGGATTCCATCTTATTTAACTGTTCCTGAGTCGCGATCTTCTTCATGAGGTACATCTTGAAGTCAAACACAACAGGCGTAGCACCTACAAATCCGGTAAAGGATCCGTCTGCCTCGTACTTGATAAGACCTTTGTTGATACCTGCAGCTACGCAATAAACACGCTCTGCGGAATCAACTGCGATCTTACTGGGCTGGTAAACGATATCTTTATCGATGGAATTATCTATGGGCTTTGTGAATTCCATGATGTAGTTAAGGTTGGAATCCAGTTTCAATATCCTGGCATTTCCCTTGTCCGCGATAAAGATATTGCCTTCATCACTGATGGCGATATCCGTGGGTGAAGAAAATGTATCGGGACCGGTTCCGCCTGTAAAGGATGTGATCTCCCTTACATACTCTATGGATTCACGTGCGGTTCTCTCAAATTCCAGGATTCGATTGTTACCCGTATCAAGAACATAGATGAAATTGTCCTTAACATAAACACCCTGCGGGCTGCTCAGTTTCTTTTCGAGACCTAACTCGGTTGAGGTAAATACCTTACATACCGAGTACATATCGGGTGAATCCTGAACATCTCCCCAGTAGTCATAATTGTAAGTGTAGCTTCTGTCGATAGTGGTGGCATATCCGCTTATTGATGAAGCGAAGAACATGCCGGCACTGATCGCAAGAGCACAGATTTTTGTAAACCCTTTTCTCATAATCGACCTCGTAAATTAATCCTTTAATCCGGAGCTTGCCATCGTCTCAAGGATCTGGCTCTCTGAGAAGATGAAGATTGCTATCGGTACTATCATTACGACTACCAGCACGGCTGCGCCCTGTCCGGTTCTTGCGATACCGCCGGCCTGAATCTGCTGGAGTGCGAAAACAAGCGTTTTCTTTTCTTCGGAATAAATGAAGGTTGAAGCTCTGTTGTTCCAAAGTCCCTGTACCGAGAAGATGATAAGAGTCATCCACGCGGGCTTAACGTTGGGCATTACGATTCCGGAGAATACCTTCCACTCATTTGCACCGTCGATCTTTGCAGCTTCAATAAGTGCGGTGGGAAGTCCTTCCATGAACTGCTTCATAAGGAAAAGTCCCATGGGTGAAGCAAATGCGGGAATGATGATGGCCCAGTATGTATCGATCCATCCCAGCTTGTTAAGCAACATATAGTTGGGGATCTGTGTTACATAACCGGTAAACATCATTGCCACGGTAACAAGTTTGAAAAATCCCTGGTTACCGGGGAACTGGTACTTTGCAAGTACGAAGGCTGCCATTGATGCGATGATCAGGTGGCCTGCAGTTCCGGCGAATGTGATGAATGCCGTATTGAACAGGTATCTTGAGAACGTAACCCAGGATTTACCCATGGTTACGAACAGATCCGAGAAGTTGTCAAGCGTGGGGTGCTGTGCAAATACCCTGGGAGGGAATTTGAAGAGCTCGTCAAGAGGCTTCAGTGCAGCACTTACCGCATAAACAATGGGGAAAGCCATAATACATGCCACAATGATGAGGAAAATATAAAGAGCTATATCTCCCGCTATGGATCTGTTGGGCTTTCTTCTTTTTATTAAAGGTTTGGTGTAAACCGCTTCTTCAACGGTTGCTTTTTTCTTCTTTTTGCTCATTATCAGGTTCCTACTCTTCTTAACAGACTCTGGATTGCTTTATTACACAAGATCATCATCAGGAACAATATGGTTGCTATCGCACACGCATATCCCATTTCAAATCTTGAGAAACCGTAGTCAAACAGGTGTGTTACGATGGTACGTGCTGCGTAGTCCGTTGAAGGATATCCGCAAAGGGCCATTGTAACGTCACATACGCTGAATGCCTGTGTGATGGACATAACCGCACCGAACATAAGCATGGGCTTCATGTTGGGCAGGGTGATGTACCAAAGTTCCTGCCATCTGTTCTTGACACCGTCCATATATCCTGCTTCGTACTGAGATCCGTCGATACCCTGAAGTCCGGCAACAAATGAAAGGAATCCGGTTCCAAGAGACATCCAGAGGATAACCGCCATACAGATTGGAAGCATGTACTGGGGATTAACGAGCCACAGTATAGGCTTGTCTATAAGACCGGTGCTCATCAGAAAAGCGTTTGCGTATCCGTATGCATCACCTCTGAAGAATACCGAGAAGATAACGTAACAGTTACCTGCGATGGAAGGTGCGTAGAAAACAACTACGGCTACGGAACGGATCCATCTGGGGAGTTCGTTGATGAGCCATGCGAACAGGAATGACATTATGTATCCCAAAGGTCCGGTGAACAGCGCTATCATCAACGTGTTCTTAATGGAAGTAAGGAATATCTCATCCTCAAGTATCAGTGAAATGTAGTTCTGAAGGCCCAGAAATCTGGGTGCTTCAAGTATGTTGTAATAGGTGAAGCTGTACCATATGGAAGCTACAACCGGGTATACAAAAAACATACAGAACAGGATCGCATAAGGAGCCAGGAAGAGGTAGCACATCTTGCTGCGCTTCATCTTTTTGACGGCAACTTTTGCATCATGTGCCCTCATTTTGAAGTATTTTTGAAAAAACTCTCTCATTCGTCCATCTCTCCTATCGGCTTCTCTTCGGTCCACATGCCGAACTCTTTACGCTTACGCATAATCTCGTCGTCGATCTTGACCGAGTAATCGATAATGGTCTCACGGGTATCATCCTTGTCGTTGATAACCTTACGAAGTGCGTTGGTTATATGACGTCCGGTGTAATATCCGCCGGGAACCTCACGGATACCCACTGTCCAATCCCACTGCTCATTGAGGATCTGGATATCGTGATAGCTCCATGATAACTGTGAAAATGCATCTCTGTTGGAGGTTGCATAACGTGCGGAGGATCCGAGCAATGCTTCGATCTCTCGACCGAAACGAACCTGTGTATCGGGATCTGCCCACCACTTCATGAACTCCCAGGATTCATTCTTCTTTCCGTCGTGGCAATCGATCATCATCGTCGCTGTACCTGCAACGAAGTCTGAACGATCGATATAAGTACTTCCGTCTTCAAGTGTGTATTCCGTACCGGGGATAAGGGTGAAGTCCCAAAGTCCTCTGATTTCGGGTGCGGAAACCATCAATGTGTTGTATGTCTGATACGAAGCGATACCGATGGGCATTTCTCCCGAACGGAAACGGCTTACAAAGTCGTAAATTGCGGGGAGACCGTAATCGTTGAAGTATCTCTCGTAATCATCGAAAGCCTTGATGCCGGCTTCATCATCAACTGTTGTATATGTACCTGCCTCGTTGTACATGTCACCGCCGTTCTGATACAGAAGCGAGAAGTACATCGACAGGTCGGGGTTGTTACTCATAACCGATGTGGAAGCTGCGGTTGTTGAGCTTGAACCTGATGCGGAAGGAATACCCACCGACAGGTTGTTACCCTGAATCGTAGGTAACATTTCAATAAGTTCCTGCCATGTATTGGGAGGTGTAAGTCCCAGTTCCTCAAGAACGTCCTTACGATAGAACATTACATTGAAGGTCTGTGTCTCGGGAACACCGTAGATAGCTCCGTCAAGTCTGAACTGCTCGTAGGAACTTTCCTGATAATGGGAAAGGACCTCTTCCCAGCCTTCAAACTGTGTGATGTCCACCGAAGCACCACGGAGCGCAAAGTCTACGGGAAGGTTGGAGCCTACGGTAAGAACCACGTTAGGTCCGCGTCCCGCCATAACCGCACTTAAGAGTGCGCCCTGGTCAACAATCTCTACGTTGACGGGAACTCCGGTATTGGGTGTAAACGAATCGTCGATCATGGACTTAAGGATGGTTCCCTGATCACGACCGGTAAGTACCCAAACCTTGATGACCTTTGTATCCTTTGCCTTTTCATCATATACATCTCCGACGGAGTTGTAATCTACATAGAAGGATGCGGCAAAGGATTTGATCTCGTGCCATGCCTTGGTGAAGAAGTTAGCCTTCTCCTTCTTGGGCTGGACATTCGTTCCGGAAATTGCGATATAGTCAATATCCAGACGAGAGAGGCTTAAGTTAAGCTGCGCCGTACCGAGCGCAGTAACGTTATCCTTAAAGGTCGTAAACTCAAGTGTGATCTTCTGAGGTTTTCTGCAGAATCTTTCAAGCTGTTGGGCAACCGTCTGAGCGGATGCGATCTGATCTGCTTTCTGTCCCGAATAAGCAACCATGTCATCAACCGTCTTGAAGAGTCTCATCGACTCAAGCTTCATGGCCTCCATGATCTCGGGATAGTTTATGTTGATCTTGTAATCTCTGTACTGATCGGGATTTGCTCCGGTATAAACAAGGAGCTTTCTGTATACGTTATTAAGTCTGAAGGTGGAATTTTCAAGTTCCTCAAGGATCGCACCGAGACCGCCGAGGGTTGCCTCAAGTCTGATGGTGTGCTTGCCCTTTGTGAGGTAAAAGTTGTAAGGGATTCCATCTTCGTCCGCAAGGTCCTTGCATTCCCAGTCATTCTTATATGCGAATGAAACTTCGTTAAGTTCCTCAAAAGGAACCTCACCGTCAATGTATACTCGTCTGTTGGAAACGTTTCCTCTGGAGTAGTTCTGACGTGCTTTAAGCATAATGTTGTAGTAACCGTCCGCAGGAACTTCAAATTCCCACTCGATCCACTGACCGTTGTCTCTCCAGGTTTCGCCGCCGACATAGTTCAAAACCGTGTATGTAACGGAATTGGGCTGTGTGGTGGGTGAAGATCTGTCGAACTTTGCATAAAGGGAAGATTCGGAACGGATCGTGGAATCCTCGCCCTGAACTATCTCTAAGAAATCTCCTGCAGCTCCTCCGGTGGATTTGCCGGAGTTTGCAGTGGTGTACTCTTCATATGTAGGTTCAACGCAGACAGCCGCAACGCTTACCTTCTTTAAATACATAGGCTCGTTCTGGCTTTCAAATGTAAGCTCATTCTCACCCTTTTCAAAGTAGAACTTAAGGGGCTCGATGACATAACCCATATCGTCTCTTAAATAAGCGGACTGCCAGTCGAATACTTCAACCTGAGTGGGACGGATCTCGTTGCCCTGGTTGTCGATCTTCTTGGGGCCGCCGTCTGTCCATATTCTTGAAAATGTGATATTACGTGCTATCTCATAGGGGCATTCGCCATTGATATAAACTCCCCTTTCAGCCTGAACGCCGCGTGACTTGGGGATGAGGTACTCAATGTAGATATTGTAGAAACCGTCTTCCGGTATATTGACTTTCCATGTAACCTTTGCTTCGTTGTCGGTGAAAAGCGCTTTGTCAATTCCTTCAACATTGCTCTCCACGGTTACGTTGCCTTCGGATGTATAATTAAAGAGATCGACATCAACGGTCTGTGTCGAGTCCTTCGCATCTGCATGCGCATTCATATATCCGGAGTAAGTGCCGGTACGCTCCATTCCGGCCACTTCCTTTGTAAGGTCCTGACCTGCATACTTGTCACTGAAATCATCAACTTTCCTTAACGACAAAAGAACACATAACACAACAAATGCTGCGATTACCGCTAATGTGATGACAACCTTTTTGGCATTCTTACTCATAACTTCCTCCATAAAAAACGACCGCATAACTATGCAATCTGTTGCTTATACACCATATACTATATTTTAGGTTTCAGCATGTCTTATTAAATAATGCTTTTTTTTGGTCATCGTTTGCGCAAAATTTACAACATAAAAAGTCAAAAAATGATAAACGTGCACATTTTTTCCGTCACTTTGCCATCAAAAAACAGGTTTTTACAATAAAAAAACGAATAAGTGCACAAAAACATTGCCCTGTTTTATTGCAATTTTACAATTTCGGCTTTATTATTAATGTATAGATTTGCACATCGTCCCGGTATATTTCGGACGTATTGCTCAAATATTGTGAAAACGGTGAAATGAATGCCTTCCTATAATAATAGCAATCAAAACAATTACGATAATTTCAATTCCGTCAACTCGGATTACGGAGACCGTTATGTCGAGGACAATCAGGAGGAACGTGTAAAGTTCCTTCCCAACTCTCTCCACCGTATCTGGTTAAACAATATTCCCGTCGGTTTTAAATCCCATTGGCACTCAGCCATTGAGATCATAGTCCCCATGGAGAACTGGTATAAAGCTCTTATCAACGATGAAGAGTTTCTGATCAATCCCGGGGATATCTTCATAATCCCTCCCGGAGAGGTTCACGAACTGACCGCCCCGGAATCGGGAAAGCGTTTCATCTTCCTTATGGACATTTCCATCATAAGCAGGATCCGCGGATTTGCGGGTATTCAGTCCTTACTGACCCACCCTCTTCATATAACGAAGGAATCCTATCCTCTTGTTTATGACGATCTTTATCAGATGCTTGTACAGATCAGAAACGAGTACTTCGAAAACAGCGAATATTCCGATCTTGTGATCCAGGCCAGACTGATCGACCTTTTCGTAAGGCTTGCCGAGAATCACATCCATTCCGATGAGCTCTTCCCCGACGTCAAGCCCTACAAGCAAAAAGAATATGTTCAGAAATTCAACCAGACTCTTGAATACATCGATTCCCACTATACGGAGGATATCAGCCTCGGCACCATCGCAAGTCACGCAGGCTTCTCCAAGTACCATTTTTCAAGACTGTTCAAGATCTATACGGATTATACGTTCTGCGATTATCTCTGCTACAGACGTATAAAGGCTGCCGAAGAACTGCTGGCGATCCCGGATTACTCCATAACGGACGTTGCGATGCAGGCGGGTTTCTCAAGCATCTCGACTTTCAACCGATTATTCAAGCAGCATAAGGGATGCACTCCCAGCCAGTACCGTTCCAAGCATACCGTGGGCGGCGGCTACAAAAATTATCATTGATACGCAAAAAGAAAGAGTTTCGCAGGAATTGCGAAACTCTTTTTTATCATTCATATCTGTATTTAAAGTCGGTGAATAACGCTTCGCCCCCCACTTCTTTCGTTGAGAACATGAACAATCCGAATCTGCAGCCGGTAAAGTGATCGAGTCTGAAGCAAAGCTTATGGGAGGTTCCGACCTTCACCATTCTGCCCTCTTTCTGGTAGAAGAAATCCAGTTTGTCAGCCATATTGTCAAATGAAGGCTTTAAACAAAGTGTCACAACAGGTCCCGAAAGCCTTATCTTGTCAAGTACCGTTCCGGGCATATAATCCTTTGATCTCGAAGCACTTAAAGACTTATCTTCCGTCACATGCACAACCTTGAGCAGATAATAAACACCCGCCGTCATTGTGATACCGAGATACCCGTAATCACCCTGCAGTGCACAGATTCCCGCAACGTCGCCTTCCTTGATCTTCGAAGCATCCACCGTGATCTCGGCTTCGCATCTTGGATACATCATCCTCTGCGTAAGCGTGTTAACGGCATAGGTAAGATTTGTGCAGATCTTTCCGGACTTGATCACCAGACCGCCTTCGGGACGTATCTCCCAAAGATCATCGTTGGGGCAATGGTTCCACTGCCACTGAAGCTTAAGTGCCGGATGTCTGGTCTCATTACTTCCTTCAAAGGAATCGGATGTATAAAGCGGCTCATACCTGTAATACGGACGGCTGCTTGATATCTCAAAGCGCTTCGGAACCTTTCCGTTTGATCCGAATACGGGAAAATCATTCTCCCACTTGACCGGAACAAGAACAGGAATACGTCCGACCGCTCCGCTGTCTCTGAAAAGGATCGCAAACCATCTTCCGTTTGGTGTATCAACGATACCGCCCTGGGCAACTCCCTGGGAAAAGAATCCTCCGGAATCACACAGAACATCTCCCCCCTTAAACTCTCCTTCAAGGGAATCTGCCATAAAGCAGCTTTCCGTTCTCATGCTGCCTGCGGGCCAGTGTATAAAGAACACGTAGTACTTACCGTTTATCTTGTATATATGTGAACCTTCATATCCCAGCCATCCCGGGAAATCATCGGGTTCTCTGACGATGATGCGGTCAAGTCCACCTTCTTTCGGTCCCGAAAGATCTGCCTTAAGCTCAGTAAGATGTATCTCACGATTCCCGTAAACTATGTATACCCTTTCGTCATCGTCAAAAAGAAGCGAACAGTCGTGATAATACCCTTCTATCACATGCTTCTCCCAGGGTCCCTCGGGATCCGTTGCGGTAAAGAGATAAGTAGTTTCCGTGCCGTGGCTTACAAAGACTACATAAAAGGTTCCATCCTTGTATCTTAAACACGGTGCCCACATTCCGCATCCGTAATTGGTCTGCTCTCTTTCGAGCCTTTCCTCGGGTGTTTCATCAAGTTTGTCAAATATATAAGAGATCAACTCCCAGTTTCTAAGGTCGTAGGATCTTAAAACCGCTCCTCCCGGCATAAAATGCATGGTGGTACTTACCATATAGTAGGTATCACCGACCCTTATGACATCCGGGTCCGGATAATCCGTTTTCAATATTGGATTAATCTCTGACTCAGTCATCTTTATATCTCCATTCTCTGTCAGTATCAGTCAACTACTCCGAAGCCAAGGATCGTAAACTCCTTATCCATGTCTTCATCCCTCATTTTTACAACTATGTGATGCTTCTCCCTCTTTTCGTTCTCGATAACGATCAGGGGATTACAATGTGTCCATCCGATGATATGGGGATCTATCGTAAGCTTAAGCTCTCCGTCCGCATAAACCTCCGCCGTTCCTACCTGAGGTGATGCGGAATCCTGATAAACGATCAGGAGCTTTGAGCACTCTATGTCCATCTCGAAAGGCTTGTCTCCGCCCTTATGCATCCAGTTATCCGGGAATACGGCAGAACCCGTAAGATCCATATTTCTTTCGACTCTCTGGATCTCCTCATCGATATCTTTGAAATCTCCACAATCTATAACGGCATTTGCCGCATTCTCTTTGCGGTCGATGCGATATACCTTTTCAAACTCTCCGCCAATGGGGGCCTTTATGGCTTCAAGACTGTCTATGGGATCATCGCAGGGGTTTGTATCCGCAAGCTTAATGACCTCAAGAAGATTATCCGCCATGATGCGGTGTCCGGTGTTTGTAGGGTGATACTGATCATAGAAGAATCTGTTCTTTGATACCACCCTTCCCTCATCGGGCTTTTTATAAAACTGTTCCGTGACACTGTTCTTCGTACTTACCATGGGAAGGTCGTAAGCCTCACCTACGGGTATAAGACGTTCCTGAAGATTATAATCATCCTGGAATACAGCAAAGATCAAAAGCACCGCAGGTGCATTGGGTGAGTTGTAGATCTTTCTTACCAGTGAGTCGTAGCATCTTCCGTTGGTTTCGTCTCCCGCATCGTTCACGGCAAACTCCACAATAACAACATCGGGTGTTATTTTACCGTTTGAAAGAACATCACGGTCATATCTGATCATTCCAAGCTCCGAAGGGGTTCCTCCGACTCCGGCCTTAACGTATTTTACATTGTCATCGTAGCCGCGGCCTGTGATATCACAGAAGCCTTCGAAGGTCTTTCTTGCATAACAGTTGATATTTATAGGTATTGCGCCGGCGCCCTGTGTGATGGAACCGCCTATAAACGCTATTGTGACCTCTTTTCCTTCCCTTGCCTTTGCAAGAGCCTTTTTGAGACGTGCATTATTTCCTTTATTTATCACGGAACGTGCAATCATTCCTGCATATGCCTCGGATCCGAAGTCAACAGGTGCTTCTTCTTCAGGAACAGGGGCCGTAAAGCCCTCACGAAGATAGAATTTAACGGATACCGTTGCAAGAGTGCCGGCCTTATCAAATTCAAACCTTATCTGACCGGGTTCCTTGTCATCATCGGACCATTCAACATCATCAAGATTCAAAAGAGCCTCGGAACCGTCCCCCCTGACCTTTAATCTGAGAGTAGTACCGCTTCCGTAGGTATCCTTATGTCCGTACATCTGGAAACAGAAATCAACGGTGGAGGTATAATCTTCGGTATCAACACATACACCGATCTGATGGACCAGTTTTTTGAAGCCTTCGGTGGTCTTTAAAAGATCAAGTTCCTCCGTATCTTCTATATTACCCACAAGCTTTGCGCTGCTTATAAGACGGCCGTCATTTTCATAAATGAACTGAATGCCGCGCCCATCGGGCATGGGTGAACCCGCTACCTCTTTATCTCGCATGATATAAAAGGCCTGAGACTTCTTTACCGGATCTTTCGGTGCCTTGGGTGATGAAAATTCGCTCATAAGGATCCCTTTCGTAATTTTTCTTAATTCTCATTTTATATACAATCCATCCTCAAATCTTTTTAATTGTTGCCTCATTCTTTATCAGATTGTGCTAAAGGAATCCAAACAAAAAAGACACCGGCATGTGCCGATGTCCCGAAAATACCAGTATTACCAGATGCGGTAATTTCCGCTTAATGCAAGGAATGCAAAGAAGTACAGACAGTTGTCGTAATACCTTCTTACACCCTTTCTTAAAGGAGTTTCATAAAACTTCTTAAGCCATTCATTACTTATCTCGTTCTCTCCCGCTGCGATACCCGCCTCTGCAACCGTCGCAAGGATTCCGATGGGATGAAGTGCATCGGGACCTGCCACACGGCCGTCAATTTCATAGATGTGGAAGGAATCGGCCCTCATATCTTCAAGCAAAGCCTTCTGAATATTGGCACAGGCCTTGATCTGACCTTCATCGATACCGTTCCAGAGATAGTCAAGTGCGATATTGGCAACGGTTCTGTAAGAATCCGAATAGAACCAGTCATGTCTGTCCCGTGTCCAGGGAAGGGGCCTTGACATGGGAGAACCGTCAAATTCTGCATACTCTGCGGAGAATCCCGTATCGGGATGACAAGCCTTTACCAGATATTCACGGCTTGCCTTGACCGCTTCCTTAAAGAACTCCCTGTCCTCTTCATATGCCCACTGTGCAAACAGTTCATAGAAATGAGGAAGATGATAGGAAGGATCTGTGAAGCTGCTTCCGGGAACAAAAAGGATCTGATGATTCTCATTGTTAAACATGGGAGCTCCGCCTCTTGTTGCGCTTCCCTTATGGATCATGGCCGAAAGGATATCCTTTGCTTCCTTTGAATACTCAAAGATGCCTTCTCCGTCACCCCATCTGTGTGATGCGAAGAATAAAGCCATCGCATAATATTCTTCTCCATCGGGAGCGGGGCCGTCGGCATTTTTATGTCCGTCGGTAGCACAGGACCATGCAAAATATCCTTCATTATATCCTTCGGTCATGAACATATTTGTTTTTGACCATTTCCAGATGCGGTCAAATTCTTCTTTCATGTCAAGCTGAACACAGAGCATCATACCGTAACTCATACCCTCTGTTCTCGCATCGTTGTTTCCCGTATCAACGATATAGCCCATATCATCGTCTACGGAAACGTATACCTTGTCGGGGCCGAAGAAATATTCCCATCTGATCTCTTCAAGGCGCTTTTTTGTTTCTTCATCGGATACACCGATTCGGTTAAAGAAGTTTTTATACTCCATATTACCCTCCCTATCTTCTTGTTATTATTTTGGCCATATCCTCAAATGAAAGGCCGAAGGCAATTTCATAAGTTCCCACACTTATGATCTTGTCATACCCATTCTCGCAAAGGTACTTGTCAAATTCCACCGCGGAATCCACAAGTCCCGCTTCGTACATTCTTCTTGCAACGCTTACGGAGCTGTCGCCTCTGACCACCAGGATCGTAACGCTTTCATCACCTGCGGTATATCCCGTTTCCTCTTCGGGCATGGGATCGATGCTTGCGGGAGTTTTCTCCTCTTCCGGTTCCGGAAGGATTGGATCAACGGTAACCTCATCAGGCTCCTTTAATTCGGGTATCGGTTCATCCGAAGAGCTTTCCGTGATATCTTCCTTGTTGCCCTGCTCATTATCCGAAATATCTGCTGTCTCGGGAGCCTTGTCGATCTCTTCCTTAACCTCCTCAACGGAAGTGCTCGTTTCGGAAGAAGTCTCTGTATTAATCTGTGTAAGAGTCGAGGATTCGATCATGCCGAGTTCCGTTGCCCTGAGTTTGATCTGTTCGTCAGTCAGCTTCTCGGGCTTACTGCCGATGCCCAGCACCAAAGCTGCCACTATCAGTCCCGCACCTATTCCTCTTGCGTAAGATTTAAGATTCATTGTATCACCTGTTTACCAATCACTTCTTATTTGCAAAAAGATCGATCACAAGCTTGACCTCTCCCACTCCGAGACCGAGTTCCTTGGCGATTGCCATGTTGGACTTGCCTTCTTCATGGAGCTTTCTGATAAGCTCGTTACTGTTCTTTTTGCCTTCATTGTCACGGTCGAAATGAAGTTCCACTTCGTTGTCCGCATTTATGGAAGGTCTGCTGCTTTCCTGCTTCTTTGCCTTTTCACGCTCGGGAAGCTTTATTGCACCCTTCTGCTGCTTGCCCGTTACAGGCTTTTTAACGGTCCTGGGCTTGGGCGTCTGGGCGGGGGTCACGGTCTTTACAGTAGCTTCTCCGGTTTCTTCGTTGGTTTCCACCGCAATGCGCTCCGGAATAAAAGGAACAAACTGTGCCGGCTCCTCGGCCTTTTCAGCGGTTTCTGCTTTGATCTCTTCCTTTATCTGCTCAAGGTCCTCTGTCCTTGCCTTTAAAACCTCTTCCTTGACTTCAAGCTCGCGGCCCTTTTCCGAAAGTTCCTCTTTCTTCTCCTTTAAGGCCTCATCGGTATTCTTAAGTTTCTCGCTCTTATCATTGAGCATATCATAAAGGAATACCGCTTCCTGATGATTGTCGTTGATCTTTTTAAGGACCGTGTCGGAATATTCCTCAACAGCCATAATCTTCTCATTGGAAACCTTCTCAAGCTGTCTCTCTGTCTTCTCCACAGAATAAGACACGGTCTCTTCGACCATGTCATCTATTCTTTCCCTGGCTGACTGAACTTCCTTTTCAACCATGTCCTTTATCATTTTTTCGTCGATCTTTGCATTTACGGTTTCCTGCTTCTTTCCATCCGGCAAAAAGAAACTGCCCGCAAAAAACAGTATTCCAAGGATCAGTAAAACAATTGCTGCAGTACTCATAACTCTCCTTATATCCGAACATCAAAAGAACCCGGACGGCCTTTGACTATCACCTTTCCTCCGTCCTCCGGTCCCTTCTTTTTTTCTCTGCGACGTCCACCGTCTCCCGTATACTCATTTGAACCTTTGTCAGCGGCGTCAAAATTGTTGTGATCATTGGTGGTCTCATCACTTCTGTTTACTGTATTAGCTTTATCATCCGTTTCCTGACGGACAACATCCGTGGCGTGCATATGCTGATGCACTCCTTTGTCATCCTCATTCTGAACGATCTGTGCGTAATCCGTTACTCTCGGGATCGACGCATTAAACTCCAAAGGACCTATAGCCATACAATACCTCTAATAGATAGCGGCCATCTTGACATCTCCCGCATCCTTTACGAAACGGCAGTATTTCATGGCGCCTTTAACAACCATCGATACATCACCGATAACGATCTTTGTTCCCGGGAATACATCTCCGGTAACGATCACCTCACCGGTAGTTTCCGCATCAAGAATATCCTGATACTGTTCCAGTTCTTTGACACAGGCTGCCATTCTTTCGCTGTTCTGCTTGTTAAGGATGGCCAGTTTCTGTATCTGCGCAAGCTGATCGGGAAGCATCTTGACTCCTGCCTGGAGTTTCTGCTTTGCCCCTTCAAGTACGGGGGTGATGCTTGCCTGCTGCTTGTTTATCTCAGCGACTTCCTTCTGAAGATCCTGAAGACGCTTCTTAACATTTGCATCCACGCCAACTTCAACGATGGTGTCGGAGCCCATGCTGGAGCCCAGATTCTTTGTGGTTACGGAGATAGTTGCGGTGCAGCGTCCGGTGATGCATCCACGCTTACCGGAAACGCGTACTTCCGTTCCTGCAGTGATCTCACTGTGCATTATGGTTTCGCTGTCGACGGAACCTCCTGCAGTAACCTTTGCGTTTTCTATAAACTTTGAAACAACATTTCCGCCGGCCTTCAAAACGCCTTTGTGCATTCCGTTCATGCCTCTGGCGATGGTTATATTCTGGCCCGATTCAAGGTATGCGCCTTCAACAACGCCCATTACCTCGATGGAACCGCCGGCCTTGACGGAGAAGTTCTCACAGACATTTCCGTTAACCCTTACGCTTCCGTCGTATTCAATGTTTCCGATGGAGTTGTCAACATTTTCAACTTCCAATACATTTGCAACGAATACCTTTCCTTCAACATAGGAAACGTGTCCGTCGACTTCAGAAGTGATCTCGGTCTTGGCTTCATTGATTGAGATATTATGTCCGTACTTTAAGATTGCGGGACGGACATCCCTCGGACGTATCCTCTCGCCCTTTACATTCGTTCCTGCTTCACCGGGAACTGCGGGAGTAAGACGTGCCAGAAGATCACCCTTTTTACAGTGATTGATGGTATTTAAGTTAAAGAAGTCAACGCTTCCGTCCTCATTAAGGGTGGGCCTTACCCTTGGATCGATGTTGAAGAAATAATCAATGACAGCATCGCTTCCCTGCTTTGCAGGAGTTCCCTTAGCAACAACAACATCGGTGCAATACTTCCTGTCTTTAAGGAAAGCATCGATGGCAGCATCGTCTATTCCGTAGGTAACAGCCCTTGAAGTAAGTTCGCTGATAAACTCATTTTTAGGCATTAAAGGACCTCCCTCGAAAGGAGGGATAACCCTTACCGTTACAGTCATATTATCGGGGGAAATCGTTACTTTGACAAAATCCGAATCCGCCCTTGTAAAAGGAGTGGTGGTTTTGACCGTTACAGGCTCTGAAAAGCCGTTTAAGACGGCAAGCATATCCTTCTGGTCGTAAAGGATGTTTTTGACGGTGAGATAATCAAGAAGTTCTTCTCTTCTTATACCCTCTCCGCCATCTGTTGCCGGATAAAATCTGATGGCACATTTGCCCTGATCGTTCGCGATCTGAAAATAAGCGTTCATAATTGATACCCCATGCGTAAACCTTCCGGTTTATACGAAAAATCCCATGTATTTGCCCAACTTGTCTTTCATCTTCTGAAGAGCTCTTGTATGAAGCTGAGATACCCTGGATTCGGATACCTCAAGAACATAGCTGATTTCCTTTAAGGTAAGCTCCTCATAATAATAAAGCAGAATGACTTTTCTTTCCTTCTCCGTAAGGAGCTCAAGAGATTTAGCCAGCTGCTCCTTAAGTTCCGCCTTCTCTATGGATTCCTCCGGGCTGTCAAAATGCGCTGTAAGATTCTTTTCATTTGGAACCTCATTGCCCGCTTCCATAAACTCATTCAGTGAAACAACATTCGTGACCTTCATCTGAGACTGCCAGTCACAGAGTTCATCAGAGGTGATACCAAGCTTTACCGCTATCTCGTCATCCGTTGCGGGCCTGCCGGTGGCAACCTCTATCTCCTTCATGGCTGCGTCGATCTGACGCTGTCTCTGTCTGACGGTTCTGGGGATCCAGTCCATCTTTCTGATCTGATCGAGTATTGAACCCCTGATCCTTAAACTTGCGTAGGTCTCGAACTTGACATCTTTGGAAAGTTCGAATTTATCAATGGCGTCTATGAGACCGAAAATACCGTAGCTTACGAGATCGTCGTACTCGACGTTGTACCCTAAATACATGCTTAAGCGTCCCGCAACAAGCTTTACAAGGGGCGCATATTCAAGTATCAGTTGTTCTCTAAGCTCCGGTGTCTTCTTTGCCGAATATTCTTCCCAAAGTTTTTTCTTACCCTGTTCGTCCATCCGTCAGTCCATCCTTTTAAGGATTATCCGTACTACCCTCATTCTCATTTTCGGGTGCCGGTTCTTTTTCTATAACCTCACCCTCAGGTGCGACAGTTTCCTTGTCCTGCTTTTCAAATGAATCCAGTATCATCCGGATGATACAGCCGATCATATAAAAAATAACAAGGGTCGCAAGCAATGCAATAAGCATTGAACTTAAATCAAAGCCTTTAAAGTATGTAAACAGCGCGGTCACAAGACCGGCTGTTAACATAAGTACCAAAGGCATCTGCCGTCTGGTCATCGATCAAATTGTCCTTTCATCCCTGCCTACGGCACGGATCACAAAATCTCCCGTTTCGGGATAAAAGATAACCGTACGTCCATAGGAATCTCCCGTATCCTCCGAAAGGATCGGAATATTGAGTTCCTTAAGTTTCTTCTTGCTGGCTTCTACGTTTCTGTCCCCGACACGTACAAGCTCGGTCTTATTTTGGAATGCGAACATCTGTGCTCCGCCGGCGATCTTGGCCACCATTCGGTTTCTTTTTGCACCCAGCTGTTCCATAAGACGCACCAGTTCCGTAATACCCGTGTCTGCAAATTTATAGATATTATTATTCTGCCTGATCGCAGTGGAATCAGGCAGCATTACATGTGCCAGACCTCCGATCTTTGTTATCGGATCCCTTATGGCAACACCCACACAGGAACCCAGCCCCAGAGTGGTTACTCCGTCCGGGGCTTTGCAGGTCTTAAGATCGGCCATACCAACCTTTATAATTTCACTCATGTTCAGTCCTCTGTACCGCTTGGCGGTTTAAATTGTCAGACCCAATGCTCCAAGTATTTTAGCATAGGACTCAAGATCCGGAACAAGAACGAAGAATCCGTCCAGATCATAATCATCAGTAAACTGCGTCTGAATCAGAAGGATCTTGTCTCCCAGGGTGCCGAATTCAATGGCGGGTACGCTTAAGATAGCGCCTGCCATATCGATCGTAAGATCCGGTACGGAAGGATAGATGACCAGATTCGTAAGGGTGGATAATGAGTTAAGATAAGCACCCGTTATAATGTTTCCGATCTCCTTAAGTGCCGAGGATTCGATCTCGCTGAATTCACCGTCGGGTGAAAGCTCCATCCCCATAAGCTTGGAAACAAGATGTCTTGCGGCATCCTTTCTTAACAAGAACATGATACTTCCGGTGATATCGCCCTCTACGCAGAGATAGATACCTGCCATGATCTGCTCTTCTCCTCCCATGAGTTCTCCCAGTTCGTCGAACTCAAGGAGTTTAACCTGCGGAACCTTCATATCGACCTTGCACTGTAAAAGCTGTGCAAGGGCCGTTGTTGCGTTTCCGGCTCCAATGTTTCCTATTTCCTTTAACACGTCGTAATACTGTTCCGACATGCTCTCCAATGTAATATCGCTCATATTGCCTCCGAATGCACGAAGTGATGTTATTCTTTTTCTGCGACTACGGCGTTAAGGTCAAGCAGTGAAATGAGTCCTGCTTCACACTTACCGACGCTTGATACGAACAGCTGATGCTCTGCGGTGTTATCTGCGGAAACCTTCTCAACCTGGCTCTCCTCAAGAGTAACAACCTCTCTTACTTCGTCGACCACTATGCCGACCATGCCATACTGTTCGAGTTTTAAGATGATGATCCTTGATTTCTTTGTTATCTCATCATCCGCAAGTCCCATCTTGAGTCTCAATGAAAGTACCGGGATAACCTCACCTCTTAAGTTGATAACACCTTTGATGTAAGGCTGAACCTTTGGGACTCTTGTGATGTGGACCATACGGGAAATGGTCTCAACATAGGAAATATTGATTCCGTATGCTTCGTTTCCCACCTGTATAACTATATACTGTGTCGTGGTATCAAGGTTTGAACCTTCCAGAACTTTTAATTCGTCCATCTTTTGCCCCTCCTGTTAAATCAATGCGTTGGCATCGAGGATCAATGCAACTTCACCGTCACCAAGGATGGTAGCGCCGCTTATGAGCTTGCTCTTGGTGATGTATTTACCCATAGACTTGATAACGATCTCCTGCTGGCCGATGAGTTCATCAACTACGAGACCTGCAAGCTTGTCGCCCTTCTTTACGATGATGACCATAAGGTTTTCATCTGCAGACTTTGTTGACTCGATATCAAGAACATCATTTAATCTAACGATCGGAATAACATTTCCGCGGAGCGTGATAACTTCCTTGGACTGTACAAGCTGGATATCCTTTGCGGGAATATCTTCGATTGTCTGGATGGAACCAAGGGAGATAGCATATTTCTCGTTGCCGACAACAACCATGAGTGCCTGAATGATGGCAAGTGTAAGAGGAAGTCTTACGATCCATGTGCTGCCTTCTCCAAGCTTACTCTTAACTTCCACTTCACCGCTCAGAGCTTCGATCGTGGACTTAACAACGTCAAGACCTACGCCACGTCCGGATATTTCGGATATCTGCTTGGCTGTTGAGAAACTGGGAAGGAATAAGAGATTCGTGATCTCCTTATCCGTCATGCCCTCTGCCTGCTCGGCTGTGATGGTGCCTCTTTCGATGGCCTTCTCACGAACCTTGTCAACGTCGATACCGTTACCATCATCTCTTACCTCGATGATAACGTTGTTACCGTCCTGATATGCATCAAGGAAAATGGAACCTGCCTCAGGCTTGCCTCTCTGGATACGAAGATTTGCGTCTGACTCGATACCATGGTCGGCCGCGTTTCTTAACAGGTGCATAAGAGGATCGCCGATCTCGTCAACAACGGTACGGTCAAGTTCTGTCTCTTCACCTGTCATGTAAAGTTCCATCTTCTTGCCGAGTGACTTCTGAAGGTCTCTGATCATTCTCGGGAACTTACTTACAACGCTCTCGATGGGAACCATTCGAACCTTCATTACCGACTCATGAAGACTTGTGGTAACACTCTCAAGGTACTCGATCTGTTCCTGGAAGTTGTTGTTCCTTGAATCGGATTCGCTGCTTGAAGTAGCGGAAGAAACAAGAGAGTTCTTTGCGATGATAAGCTCGCTCACCAGGTTCATTAAGGAATCGAGTTTCTCGATATCCACACGTACGGTACGGTTTACCACGGGTTTTGCTGCGGACTTCTTCTCCGCTGCCTTTGCGGGTGCGGCCTTCTTGTCAGCGGAAGCCACAACTGCGGGAGCAGTCTCTTCGGCCTTTTCTTCCTTGGCAGGTGCCTCATCCTTTTCCTCGGAAGCCTCAACGCCGGCAAAGTCTGAATCCGTAAGTTCGGTTCCGGTCGCATCCTCTATTTCCGAAACAGCCTTAACGGATTTTAAGATCTCATCGATGGGATCTCCGGAAACCACGATAACGCTGAATTCGTTCTCAAATTTTTCATCTTCGATATCCTGGGATGAAGGCTGGGAGATGATGATCTCTCCGTGATCCTCCAATGCCTTGAATACAAGGAAAGCACGTGCAGCCTTAAGAAGGCAGCTTTCCTGAACCTTAACGTCGATTCCGAAGAATTTCTTTCCTTCAGCCTTTGCAGCATCGTAAAGGGACTTCTCGGTATCGGTAAGTTTGATCTCGCGCCACTTCTCGTTTGAAGAAGCTGCAGGTGCTGCTGCGGGTGCCTCTGCAGCTGCATCAGCCTTAGGTGCCTCATCCTTTGGCTTGTCTGCAGCAGGTGCCGCTCCACCTGAAGCTCCGTTACGGATTTCGGCAAGAGCCTTGATTATAGGCTCGTTGTCATTGGTTCCTTCATCGGCGCTTTCCTGGATATTGTTTACATACTCTTCAAGAGCATCCAGACACTGGAAAAGGATGTCGATCATTTCGGGTTTAACCTTGATCGCTCCGTTTCTTACTTCGGAGAATACATCTTCCATGTCATGGGTAAGATTCTGCATGCGCTTATAGCCCATGGTACCTGCCATTCCCTTTAAGGAATGAGCCGCACGGAATATCTCGTTGATGGTATCCATGTTTTCTGAATCCTGCTCAAGTTCAAGGATCTGGGTGTTTAGGTTTTGTAAGTGTTCCTTGCTTTCATCAAGGAAGATCTCAAGATACTGACTGACATCCATCTTAATTTACCCCCACGTTCATAATGATCTCCTGGGCAATCTGTTTAAGAGGAACCGACTGGTCGGAAAGACCGGCATTAACAGCGCTCTTCGGCATTCCGTAAACAGTGCAGGAGTCTTCGTCCTGTGTGATTACAAATGTTTTCTTTGTCTTTTTAAGATTTTGGATTCCTTTTGTACCGTCAGCTCCCATTCCGGTCATTACAACGCAAACGATCCTTTCCGCAGGGCAGTCCGAAAGAGATTCGAACATATAGTTTGCACAGGGCTTAACGCCCTCTCTTGCGGGTTCGTCACTGTAGCGGATCTTGTACTGACCGCCCACTGTGTCGATGTTTAAGTGCTTGCCGCCCTTTGCGATATACACATGTCCGTTCTCAAGGATCTCCCCGTCCTTTGCTTCCGAAACCTTGGCATCGCTTAAGGAGTCAAGTCTCTCGGCAAGTGACTGGGTGAAGCCTGCGGGCATATGCTGCACGATGACCACGGGACACTTAAGATTGTGAGGGATACCCGTGACAACTTCGTGAAGTGCCTTGGGTCCGCCCGTGGAACTAGCGATTGCAACGATCTGTTTGTTTGTGATGGAACGTGATGACTTTCTTGCCAGTTCAGCAAGCTTGTCCATCGCTTTCTTCTTTTCAACAGGATCCTCCACCTTCTTTTCGAAGGCGGCTGCTTTACTTTCACATACAACAGCCAGGATCTCCAGAAGCCTTACATTGAACACACCGTCTTTACAGTTGAATGCGTTGTCGGGCTTGTGAACGAAATCGATGGCACCGAGACTCAGTGCGTCGAGAGTTGTCTTTGCTCCCTCCTTGGTATCGGTGCTTGCCATGACGACCTTTGCCTGGATCTTGAGTTTGCGCAATTCCTCTAGAAGCTCCAGCCCGTTCATCTTAGGCATGTTGACGTCGAGTACAACGGCGTCATATTGCTTTCTGGAAAGAAGGTCCAGTGCCTCAAGACCGTTGGTGGCCCTGTCGGTTACCTGGAATCTCTCATCGGAATTGATTATATCACAGAGCACTCTTCTCATGAGTGCAGAGTCATCAACAACAAGTATATTTTTCATAAAAATGCCTCTTTTTTAGGTTAATTTTCTGTTAATTTCTGTGCATTTTGCACTAATCACTTTCCCTTGTTCCTTCTTAAGCGTCTTTCTTCATCAAAAATGAACTTGATGATGTCCTCTCTCACATCATTGTCGATGTTGAGATATTTTACACGGTGTTCAAACTCACCGGGCCTGTTTGCCACTTCCTTAACGCTTAAGACACGGCCCACGATCTCATAGTCCTTGGCGGTTCCTTCGTTTACCAGCTGGTAGGTGCAGTAAACAAGGCTGTCCTCCTCGTACTGATGATCCGAAATGAATCTTAATCCGCCTCCGCTTATATCGACGATAAGGCTTCTTCTTAAAGGAAGTCCCGGAACAAGAAGAACCTGATTGGCCTCAACCGCTTTAACCTCTTCTGTCTTTAACTCTCTGGTCTTCATATCGAGAACGCAGCTGAAACGGTAGTAATCCCTTCTCTGGTGCTTTCTTAAGTTGCTTGTAAG
This sequence comes from Lachnospiraceae bacterium, assembly GCA_016281385.1. Lineage (GTDB taxonomy): Bacteria > Bacillota > Clostridia > Lachnospirales > Lachnospiraceae > UBA1258. Next base: position 37,444 of record JAEEIN010000176.1, read on the forward strand.
TTCAAAGACCAGCACATATACGTTATTGCTTTTGTATCTGTCTATGATCCTTGCGAAGCACTGATAAAGTCCGAGAGATGTATAAAAACAAAGGTCGTATTCTCCGTCAAGAGGAAGAAGGATGAGTTTTGTTTTTTCCATGGGCATTACGACTTCGAGACGATCGTCCGTAAGTACATCGTATACCTTGGTGGAATAAACCTTTTTCTTATCCCCCTCTTCGCCGGAGGCCTGGATCTTTCCCACTGCCTGAAGATCCACCTTGTCCCCCGAAAAGACGTATTTTGTTAACATACCGTTCTCCTTTACTGATTATTATTTGTCGCGAATTTCTTGCCTGACACGATATGTGAGAAGAAAGCCGCCATACCCCTTCTTTTTACAGTACGGCTCATCTCCTTGTTCATCAGTGTCTGGGCTATCTGCTCGTATGCCATGGCAGATTTTGCATTGGGTGTCTGGATGGATACGGGCATCTGCTGCATGACCGCCTTGGAAAGCATGGGATCCTCCGGAACAGCACCCAGATATGTAAGCGGAAGCTTTAAATATCTTGCAACCACCGCATTAAGCTTGTTAAAAAGCGCCTGTCCTTCGGAAGCATTCTCAACCTTGTTTGCGATGACCTTCACCTGGGAATTTTCCGGCGAAAATCTGTTATGCCTCGAAAGGGCCTTTAAAAGTGAATAGGAATCGGTTATGGAGGTAGGCTCCGGAGTCGTAACAAGAAGGATCTCTCCGCTTGCGACAAGGAACTCCAGTACCGCGTCCGAAATACCCGCTCCCGTATCTACTATTATAACATCCGTAATGGCATCAAGCTCAGCCAGATTCTGTACGATGTAGGTAAGGTGCTCGCGGTTTAAGTTGCTCATGCCCGCAATTCCCGAGCCACCGGAAATAAAGCCCACTTCGTTGGGTCCCCAGGTAATGATGTCCTTTATGTTCATTCCCTGGTAGATAAGATCCGCGAGATTGTGCTTGGGAACCGCACCGAACATTACCTCGATATTTGCAAGGCCGAAGTCCGCATCAAGGATGATGACCCTCTGTCCCATCTTGCGAAACTGTATCGCAAGGTTTATGGAGGTGTTGGACTTTCCGACTCCGCCCTTACCGCTCGTAACGGTAATGACTCTTGCCACGGGGCGCTGTACGCTGCTTGCCTTTATTATATTTCTTAACTGTTCTGCCTGGTCCATATTATCTCTTACCTCCCAGCAGATTCTTTACCGTTCTCTGTGCATTAAAGTCTTCTATATCATCGGGTACGTTCTGACCGCAGGTTATATAGGAAAGAGAAGCGTCGGTATAGAGCTTTAAGTTAAGAAGATTTCCGAGCGCTGTGGTTTCGTCAAGCTTGGTAAAGATAAGCTTGTAATCGGTGATCTCCGAATATGCGTCCGCAATGCTCTTTAAATCCCTGTACTTCGTGGTGGCACTTACCACCAGATAAACCTCCTTCTCCACAACCCCGTCTATGGAATGGATGAACTCACCCATTATGTTCTTCTGTTCACGGTTCTGATGTGAATGACCTGCCGTATCAACAAAAACGTAATCAAAGCTTGAAAAATCATCCAGCGCGCTCTGCATCTCATCGATGGTATAGATGATCCTGAAGGGCACTTCAAGGATGCTTGCATATGTACGAAGCTGCTCCGCAGCGGCGATCCTGTAGGTATCCGCCGTAAGGAGAGCGATCTTTTTCTTCTGCTCAACGGAAAACTTTGAAGCGATCTTTGCGATGGTGGTCGTCTTGCCCACGCCGGTGGGACCTACAAAGAAAACGACCTTCGGCCCGTTCTCCGCCGGAGATATCACTTCGGACTTTCCGAATTTAAGGATCATCTTCTGATATATTCCTGCAAGAACAACATCAAAGGGAGTTCCCGGTTTTGTTGTTTTTGCAGCATCGTCCACTATCTGGGCAGCATAATCGCGGTTAACCTCGTTATCTTCGAGTGTGGTCTTAAGAAGTGAAAAGAAGGTCTTAAGCTCATCATCCTCTTCAGACTGTTTGTCCGATTCCCTGCTCTGAGTCTTTTCAGGCTCCTTGGCCTTATCGGATTCGGGAGCAAGCTTCTCGGCGATCATGTTCTGAATGCTGTCAAGCTTCTCCTCAAGAACATTTCCGGAAGTGGTTCTGGGACGCTCGTAGGTCACGGGCTTTGCGCTTTCTTCTTCCGCTTTTGAAGTGTCTGCGGCGGGCTGAGGTCTCTTGACGGGAGCCGGTGCTTCGGCTGCGTTCTTCTCCGCCCTTTCAACTATGGAATTTACCTTGCCAAGAGCCTCGGTAATGTTTCTGGAGTTAACCTTCTGCTGGATCGCCTTGTCTGTATCATCCTCCAGGGCTACGGTCACTTCGGTAAGCTGCGGGGAAAAGAAAGAGAAAATGCCCTTTCTTTTTACGCTCTTAACGTTCATGACCACAACGTTGGTTCCCAGCTCTTTTCTTGCGGCTTCCACCGCCTCGCTCTCTGTTTTGGCCTGAAATTTCTTGATAATCATTTATGCTGTCACCATTCCCACTGACTGTAATTCCACATCCGATTCGATCTCATTGTAGCTGACCACAACAAGATCCTTGAAATAATCCTCCGTAAGACGTCTGAAGTATAGACGCACGATGGGGGAAGTGATAATGATCTGGTTCTTTCCCAGATCTTCAAGTTTCTTAAGTTCCTTGCCCGTAGCGGCGATGATGGCCTTTGTCCTTTCGGGATCAAGGGTAAGATAGGAGCCCTGCTCGGTCTGTTTGACGCTTCCCATGATCTCCTGCTCGATCTTGGGATCCAGAGTCACGACGCTTGTTGTTTCGTTTCTCGGGAAATACTTTCCGGAAACCGATCTCTTAAGAGCCTGACGGACATATTCCGTAAGAAGGTCCGTATCCCTGGTGGTTGCGCCGTAATCCGCCAGTGTTTCAAATATCGTAAGCAGGTCTCTGATGGAGATGCCCTCGCTTAACAGGTTCTGAAGTATCTTCTGGATCTCGCCCAGTGAAAGGACCTTGGGATAAAGTTCCTCCACAACAGCGGGGTTTGATTCCTTTAAGTTGGTGATAAGGCTCTGTACATCCTGCCTTGTAAGCAGTTCCGCAAGATGCTGCCTTATTACTTCCGTCAAATGTGTGGCTATGATGGAAGGAGGATCAACTACAGTATATCCCAGACTTTCCGCCCTCTCTCTCTGTCCTTCGGTGATCCACACCGCAGGAAGATGGAAGGAAGGTTCAAAAGTGGGAATACCGGTTATCTCCTCTTCAACATAACCCGGATTCATGGCCATGTAATGGTCGAAAAGGATCTCGCCTTCACTGACCTGAATGCCCTTTATCTTTATTATATACTGATTGGGGTTAAGCTGTATATTATCTCTCAGACGGATTATGGGAACCACGGTACCCAGTTCGAGAGCTATCTGTCGTCTTATCATTACAACTCGGTCAAGAAGGTCACCGCCCTGAGCCACATTGGCCAGAGGAATGATCCCGTAACCGAATTCAAGCTCAATGGGGTCAACCGAAAGCAGGGAATTGACGTTCTCCGGTTGTCGTATCTCCTGGGCTTCCTGCTCCTCCGCCTCGGTCTCCGCTTCTATGCCGGTAGTCTCTATGGTACCCTGCATCGTGCGGCCCGTGATGATAAAGACAGAGCCCATGATCAAAAACAAAAATGTGTTAAGAGGAGTTATGACACCGAGTCCCGCAACAACTCCGCCCACGATGTAAAGCGCCTTCGGAAGTCCGAAGAGCTGCTTTACCATTGTTCCGCCGAAATCCGCGGAGCCGGATCCCTTTGTAACAAGAATACCCGTTGAAAGAGATATAAGCAGTGAAGGGATCTGTGAAACCAGTCCGTCACCGATGGTAAGCTGTGTATATGTCTGAAGGGCCGTGTTGATATCCTCGCCTCTCATCATACCCATTACGATACCGCCCACGATATTGATGGCAGTGATGATAAGACCGGCTACCGCGTCTCCCTTTACGTACTTAACGGCACCGTCCATGGAACCGAAGAAAGAAGCTTCCTGCTGGATCTTGTCTCGTCTTTCCTTGGCTTCGGAGTCCGTAATGGCTCCGGTATTTAAGTCCGCGTCAATGGCCATCTGTTTACCGGGCATTGCGTCCAGAGTAAACCTGGCGGTAACTTCAGCCACACGCTCGGAACCTTTGTTTATTACCATGAACTGTATGATCAGAAGGATCATGAAAACTATGACACCGACCACAAGATTGTCGCCGCCTACGAAGGAACCGAAGGTCTTTACGACGTTTCCGGGATTACCGGTGGTAAGGATAAGCCTTGTGGATGATACGTTAAGGGATATCCTGAATATGGTGGTAAAAAGAAGTATTGTGGGGAAATAAGACATATCCAATACTTCCTTTGAAAACATGCAGACAAACAAGATCAGAAAGGCAATGGAGATATTGACCGCCAGAAATACATCAAGAAGCCCGGAGGTTATGGGAACGATGAGCATGATAAAAGCCGCAAGGATATATGCTGCAACGCCTATATCGGCTTTCTTGACACTTACTCCCATATCTTCGCTCCTTTCCTGATTTTTCAGATCTTACCTTTCATCTTGTAGACCAAAGCAAGCACTTCGGCCACAGCCTGATAAAGCTCCGGAGGAACCATTTCCCCGATCTCAACATTTGCGTAAAGCATACGGGCCAGGGGCTTGTTCTCAACGATCTCAACATCGTTTTCCCTTGCCACTTCCTTTATCTTTCCCGCCACATAATCCGCACCCTTTGCAAGAACAACGGGGGCGTCGTATTTCTCAGCATCGTACTTGATGGCAACCGCGTAATGGGTAGGGTTCGTGATGACTACATCCGCCGACGGAACGGCCTGCATCATTCTTCTTCTCGAAGCCTCCATCATACGCTGTTTGATCTTACCCTTGATCTGAGGATCACCTTCAGCCTGCTTGTACTCGTCCTTGACTTCCTGCTTGGTCATCTTTAAGTCTTCGTTATGCTTCCATCTCTGGTAGGCATAATCAGCGAAAGCGATTATCAGATATGCCGCCGCGATCCGGATCCCCATATTGACAATGGTATTGCCGATGGTGGATATGCCCTGATTCAGCGACACATCATACAGTAAGAACAAACCTGTCGCGTTGTTTTTCAGATATGAATAAGCCACATAGCTTATCAGAAAGATCTTAAGTATCGACTTAAGCAGTTCCACAAGGGACCGTGCCGAAAAGATCTTTTTAAATCCCTTTATGGGATCCAGTTTGCTTCCCTTGGGCTTTAAGGGCTTTGCCGTGGGCCTCCATTTTACCTGTGCAAGGTCGCATATGAAGGATACCAGAAATACCACCCCGAATATGGGAAGCATCATTATCAGTATTTCAAAAAAGACATTGTACAAGAGTGCATGGATCGCGGATTCATTTACCTTGCCGTCATAATTCTTCAAATATTCCGGAAGATCGTCGAGAACAAGCCTGAACATGTTTACCAGACGTTCTCCCATCAGCCCCGTATATAACTTCAGGATAAGAAATGCAGCCAGCAGACTGAAGGCGTTGTTTATCTCCTTACTCTTGGCAACCTGGCCTTCTTTTCTGGCATCATCTCTCTTTTTCGCAGTAGGTTGTTCGGTTTTTTCGCCGTTTGGTCCCTCGGCAAAAAACTGAAGGTTTAATTCAAGTATCACAGCAGTGACTC
>JAEEIN010000177.1 GCA_016281385.1 Lachnospiraceae bacterium
CTTGAAGACGACGAGGTAGATAGGGCCAAGGTGTAAGTACAGTAATGTATTCAGCTGATGGTTACTAATAGGTCGAGAGCTTCACCAAGAAGGTGTAAGTTATTCCAGGATGGAAATCTTCTGTTTTGTATTAGGTTGTCAAGATTGCTGTTACTTTGGTAGTTCATAAAGTGCAGAGTTTGTATTTAATTTTTTCATCAGAGACGCTTCGGCGGCTCTTTTTTTATATTACAAAAAATGAATATCCTTTTTACCCATAAAGCATATAGTTTTTGGTTGTTATTTTATTTATGCGGTATTAAACTGATTTTTGAAAATATATTTGAAAGTTATATTTACGTCTGGATAGAAATGTATCAGGAGGAAACTGAACATGAAAAGAGTGTTTTATACTTTAAAACGGCTTGTTGCGGTGGGACTCATGGCTGCACTGCTTGTAAGTGATATGCCTCTGAAAGCATTGGGTAATGAATATTCTACGCAGGAGCAGGATGTCTCATATAACGAGGAAACTTCTGATAAGCAGGATATCTTCGGGAATGAAGACCCTGCGCAGGATGAAGTGCAACCGAATTCGATTTCCGAAAATGAAAGGGAATCCGATGTGACGGGTTCTGATGAGGAAGAAGAAATTTGCGATGAACTGGTTGAAAACCAGAATGATGCGGACCTTAAACCTTATCCCACGTATGCCGGCGGTAACGGAACGGAGGAGAATCCGTTTCTTATAGCATCTTATGCGGATCTTGTAGCACTGAGAGAATATTGCAACGATCAGGATGAGTATGTAAGTCACAGAGACGCATTTCCGGGTCTTTACAATGGGCCGGATTTTCCTGTTATTGGTTACTACCGTCTGACTTCTGATATCTATTTTCCTTCAGCGGAGCCATGGAAAGCTATAAGTACTTCAAATAGTCTAATTGTTTTATGCTTTGACGGAGATGGACATACGCTTTACAACATGGTGTTTGAAGCGGATGAAGAATTTGCATCATTAAGTTCGAGATATGAAACCGACAACAGGACATCTCTTTTCGGTGCCAGAGCAGGGACGATCAAGAATCTGACTATATCCGATGTCACTATTCGATTCCCGAAACTGAAAAGTGCTGAGAAAGCTTCCTGCTCAGCTTACATTTTCGCACAGTCATGTTCTAAACTCGAGGGATGTTCGCTGAAAGGAACGACAAAGATTTTAAATGAAAATAACGCAGATGTTTATAGGGCATCAGTATATCTGATGACCGGTCATTCAGATAACGGTATATCAGACTGTTCCATTGAAGGGTCTATCAATGCTGAAAATTTACAAACCCTGGTGGGAATATGCGGGTCTATATATCCCGGTGGAACGATCAGCGACTGCAGTATCGATGCCGAGATCACTATGAACGGAGGATCGTTTACAGGTATTCTGGGATCAGTATTGCCTTCGGGTTCCGGAAAAGTTAATATTGAGCGCTGTACGACAGAGGGCCGTTTTGTTAATTACGATCTAAAAAAGGGCACGACAGCTGTGGAAGGGTCTATTGTCGGAATGGTAGAAAGCGCACAGTATAGTTCGGCTATCATATCAGACTGTGTCAATAAGGCCGATATTCTATCCTACAATTTTTCGGCGGGATTTTGTAAATATCTTGAGGGAGCCACGATAAAAGACTGTGTTAATGAAGGTAATATCAGCAGTCTTAAACAGGTTGCTGCCGGATTTACCTTGGCTTCGATGGACTGTACACTTGAAAACTGCCTCAACACCGGCACGATCCAAGGTACTATGGATTCGTTTAGATATGAATGGTACAGCAGCGGAATCAGTTCCGGACGTGCAGCAACTCATTCCGGTCACTCAAGTAGTGAAGCATCCAAGGTGATTGGCTGTGTGAATGAAGGTGAGGTAAATGGATACTTTGCCTCCGGTATTTACGGTGAGATGGATGAATTTAACTCAATCAATGGACCTAAGCCGGTAATTGAGAACTGTGAAAATCGGGGAAACATCACGGGAGTTGAACGGGCAGGAGGAATAGTCGGAACGGGAGAGTATCCTATTGTGGTCCATCGCTGTAAAAATACAGGCATGGTCAAGGGTCAGGAGGCAGGTGGCATAGCCGGAATATTTGAAGGAAACATGGCACAATGTGCCAACCGCGGAGATATCAGCTGTGTGGCAGGCTCTAAATATAACAGTTTTGTCGGTGGTCTGGTTGGTACGCTCTACCGCGATGGAATAATTTCAGACTGCTACAGCGCGGGCGAGATAAAGAATATATATGATTATTCCTCGGCGGGAGGCCTTTTTGGAAGAATTTATGGTACTACCAATGGGGATATTAGAGAGATTGAGAACTGTTACTCTGTGACTAAACTGTCAGGCAAGCCCGGCAGTACCGCAGGTGGCATTGTCGGTCAGTTAAAGGACGGGTCGATTTCTTTTACCCGATGCCACTATCTTACAAATAGTAAGTACGCGGCGATAGGAAAAAATGATACCGATATTGGCTTAAGTGCCAATACTGATGATGAACTCAAAAAGCAGGATACCTATAATTACTGGAATTTTGGCGATATATGGATGATAGGGACCGAAGATGGATATCCTTATCCTGTTTTACGCTATGACGGTATAGAGATCACCTTTGACTGTAACGGAGGAAAGATCGGAGATAAGGAACTGATAACAAAGAGGACTTCTTCGACCGGAAGGATAAGTTCTTTACCGTGGCCTAAATACCGCGGAATGAAGTTTTTGGGATGGTTTTCCGACAGTGAGGGCGGCGAAGAGATCACCAAATCTACGGTGTTTACGGATCCCACGACAGTATATGCCCACTGGGAAGCGAACCCGAATTGGGGCGTTATAGCGATTTCAGAGCAGACTCCCGCCCCGGGAGCTCGTGCGCTGATACCCGATGACTATCTCACGATCAGTTTTCAAACAAGCGAAAAAGTAGTTATCAATGAGTCCGAGGATGCAGGATATATTCATATATACCTTAAAGACTCAGGAGAGGAATTGTTGACTCCAAATGTAGGCAGAGTAGTAAGTATAACCAATCGCTGGCTTGGCAGTCTGGTAAAAGTCAGAGTAACTGGATTGAAGCTTTCCACAAGCAGCGAGTATGTCATTGCGATAGATGATAACTGGCTTGTAGGGGAAGAGGACCCTGACACATCCGTGACCGTGGATTACGGTGACTGGTGTTTTTCCACGGGAGCGCGTGTAACATACCGTGATGAGAACAAGAAAACAGATGTTGAAATGCCATATGTTTTCGACTGGACGGCAGTGGATTTTTCGAAAAGTTCCTTTGAATACAACTGGGAACTTTCCATGATCGCCTACGGAATGACTCTGAGCGCTTTCGAAAGTTACGGAAAGGTTGAGACTTCTAACGGAGAATACGGTGTCAAAAACGCGGAAAAGTTTCTTGTTGAGGGGCTGCGTTTTGACAAGGATAGTTTTAAATATAATGAGGGATATAATTATCCTCCGAAGACTTACACCATCGGTGTCTGTGCAGCAAGTAAAAAAATAGATGTCGAAGGTGAAGAATACACCTTTGTAGCTGTACCAATCCGTGGAGCCGGATATGAAGCGGAGTGGGCCAGTAATGTAAAAGTCGGAAACGGAGCTACACATGAAGGATTTGAAGATGCGGCTTCGCAGGTAATAGATTTTCTCAAGGATTATATAAAAAAGCAGAGGATTACCGGCAAGGTTAAGATACTGGTCACCGGTTACAGCAGGGCAGGAGGTACCACGAATCTGGCTACGGCCATGATCGATAAAGGTGCGTTGGATGATATTTCCGGGATATCACTCGAAAAAAAGGATGTATACGGTTTCTGTTTTGAACCGCCGGCGACTACTACACTGTCAGAGGCGAAAGATGAGAGCAAGTTTGGTAATATCTATAGCTTTATAAATTATTGTGATATTGTACCAAAAGTACCGGCACTGGCAGGGTGGGGATTCACTCATTATGGAAAAGAATTGTACTACCCTGATCAGTTTACGAAATCAAAACTTTATTACAATATGTATAAGGAGTTTGATCAGAAATATCACGAGTATACGGGACAATGGTACGATGATACAGAATTTGTGGATCATTGCAATACAGCCGGAAATCTTCGTACATGGTTGGACCTTTTTACCAATGATCTTTGTCAGACTGTGAGCAGAGAAGATTATCATGAGATAGAATTCGGAGTTTGGTATTTGGCCGGTGAGATCAGTGATTTTGACTTGATCAACAAGATAGAGGCATTTCTTTTAGGAGTGGCTACTTCGGGTACAAAGACAGGCAATGAACTGTTAAGTCATTACATGTACTCTAATGATTTCGAAAAAATTGTTGATACCGGCAGGCGGATGAATAAAAAACTCCAAAACCTCTTTCTTACACACAGAAGGGATCCGAGCGGAGAAATTAGAGGTGTTGCAAACTTATATCTTAATTTTTCCGAGAATCCGGTCATGCAGGAACATTATCCCATGGTAAATTTCACCTGGCATTCTCTTTGCGGAGATTTGGATCCGGCGGAAAATCTTACACCGAACCGTCTTAAGTATGTGTTGGTGAACTGTCCCGTTGATGTAAAGCTTTATGACGCGGGAACCGGCAGTCTGGTAGCTCAGATCGTTGACGGAGAAGACTGGGAATGCAACGAGTGTCCGGTAGAAGCATTTGTGGACAATAACGGGCAGAAGGTATTTGTGGTACCGGAAAACGCCAACTGGAATATTGAGATCAAGGCTACCGATGAAGGCAGCGTAAATGTTTCCGTGATGGATTATACCGAAAGTGAAGGCTTTACCAGGAAAAAGGATTTCGCGGAGGTGGCTGTTAGTAAGGGAGATGAGCTTAACGGAGCAATCGTCGACGGAGCATGCGAGCTGGTTGACAAAAACGGCACGGTAGCTTCCGAATTTCAGAATGAGATAACTTACTATAACATCGAAGCCGAGGCCAAAGAACTTGGCGCTGTCAGCGGACAGGGCAAGCAGATGATGAATTCCTTTGTAGAGCTTCACGCGTTACCCGATCCCGGCGCTTCGTTTGTCGGCTGGTACGAAGAAGGCTCTGACGATCTGATCTCCGATGAGAGCGAGTTTCGCTTTAAAGTTACCGAAGACAGGCACTTTGTGGCAAAATTTGCCGAAATCGACGGAGTCATGGCGGCCGCAATAGACGATCAAACCTACATCGGAAAGGCTATAAAACCCGGCGTAAAACTTTACGACGGCGTTAAAGCGCTCGTTCTTAACAAGCAGTACACTGTCAGCTACAAAAACAATACAAACGCCTACCCTTACACCGATGAGGATTACAAAACCTGGGAGGAGACCGGACAGACGGTGGCTCCCCACGACGGAACGGTCGGCTTTGATCCCAAGAAGGCGCCTAAGGCTGTGATAAAGATGAAGGGCGACTACAAGGGAACAAAGACTCTGTACTTTAAGATCCTTCCCCCTGATATAGAGGACAAGGAGTTCGAGGCAGCGGATATTTTTGCTAAATATACGGGAAAGAAACAGACTCCACAGCCGGTTCTTTTACTAAACGGCAAGAAGCTTAAGCTCGGCAAAGACTACAACGTGCCGGAGATAACCGCCGCCAAGAAAGACGCCACTGCGTTCAAGGGGCATGAGGATGCCGATACGGTTTACACCCTCACCCTTGTGGGATGCGGAAATTACAGCGGAACCAGACAGATAAGTTACACTATCTGCGGTAAAAAGAACGAGGAAGGCACTACGCAGATACTTATGAAAGATGTCAAGGTATCGTCGATCCCCGCACAGCCATATCCCTCATACGGCATGGCTGTTACAACGAATAATTTCGTTGACAAGAATGGAAATCCTTATACTCCTTCAGTGAGCATCAAGAACGGTAAGAATACGGTATATCTCAAGGAGAACGTGGATTATTCGGTATCCTACAAAAATAATGACTCGGTTGGCACGGCGACCATGACCTTAACCGGACTTCAGAATGCAGACAGCCCGAGCGGGCTGATATTTGTCGGCAGCAAGAGCGTGACCTTCAAGATAAACGGAAGAAACTTCTCAAAAGTCAAGATAAGCCTCGGTTCAGGCAACTACACCTACAGCGGAGAGGCTCAGACACCCGGAGATGTTACGTTGAGATGGGCCGGTGAGGGCGCTCTTGTCGAGGACAAGGATTACACTGTCACAGTTCAGAACAACGTAAATGCAGGTACCGCCACAATGGTATTCACCGGCAAAGGCTTATATACCGGAACTCAGAAAAAGACTTTCCGTATAGCCAAGAAATCGCTTTCAACGCCTGCAAAGACTCATTCGGAGGAATTTCTGGTTACGAATGAGGGCAGTCTAACGGCTGAGTTTGTAAAGGGCGGAGCCCAGTTAAAACCTGAGATCGTGTGGAAACATACGAACCGGAATGGCGAAACGGTTCTCGAGACTTTGCAGGTGGGCAGAGATTACACCCTTAAATACGCCAACAACAAAAAAATCTGGTCAGACGGTGCAAAACCGCCCAAGGTGACTGTAACGGGAACCGGAAACTTTTCAGGCAGTTTCTCACTGCAGTACAGTATTACGCCCACATCCCTGACAAGCCTTGCATGTAGAGCCTATGTTCCAGACAAGGAAGTCGGAAAGAAAGTCGGAGCGTGGTGCGCTAATCCTGTCATTATCGACAGCGATGGCAAGACACTTAAGGCCGGGACGGACTTTGAGGTAAGTTCATATGCGCTGGCGGGAAGCTGGGATCTTGCGACCGGAGATATTGTTCTTTTGCCCGAAACGGACCAGACATCGCTTGAGAAGACATCTGCCGTAAAAGAGGGCGATGTTATCTGCGTAACAGTTACAGGCAAGGGCAATTATGGAGCGGAAGACAGTGTACTCACGTTGTATTACCGCATCCTGGAGAACGGCCACGATATCAGCAAGGCTAAGTTTACGATAGGAAACAAGGCTTACACGGGGAGAGCAGTGAAACTGTCGAGTGAGGATATCACGAAAGCCACATTGCCCGGAAAGACGGAAAATATGGTCTTTGGAACCGATTACGAGGTAATCGCGGAGACCTATATCAACAACGTTAAGAGGGGCACTGCACAGGTAACATTAAGAGGTAAAGGGGCTTATGGAGGCACCAGGACGGTGCAGTTCAAGATTGGCACGAGAAACATTATGGATGGAATCTGGAAGGGAATAATCAGAAGATTTTTATCCCGATGATTTATTTAGTCATTGTTTGTATAAAAATGATTTGACATATTCTGAAGACGCTCGATCATGTCGGGCGTCTTTTGAATTTTGTTAATAATTCGTTTTTAATTTACTAAATGTTTGAAATTTTCTAACACTATGGTATAATTTTCTTGATTATAGGTGAAAACCTATTTGGGCTAAACTATATAATTGAGGATAGGAGAGTTCGTTAATGGAAACAAAAATTCTTTTAGAGAACGGTACAAATGAATTAGAGGTCCTGGAGTTTGTTCTTGCAGGCAATTCTTATGGTATCAACGTGGCAAAGATCCGTGAGATAATTCCTTATGCTGAGGTTACTCCCGTTCCCAATTCACATCCCAGTATCGAAGGTATTTTTATGCCGAGAGATACGATGATCACCGCAATAGATTTAAAGAACTGCTTACAGAGAGGTAAGTCTGAACCCGGCGGACTGTTTATTGTTACTAACTTCAATAAACTTGACATCGCGTTCCATGTTGATCAGGTTATCGGTATCCATCGTGTATCATGGACCGATATCATCAAGCCCGGTGCAACCGTTTCTACCACAGAAGAGGGTGTTTCCACCGGTATCGTTAAACTGAATGATAAGCTTATCATCATCCTCGACTTCGAGAAGATCGTCAGTGATATCAATCCTGAAACCGGACTTAAGATCACAGATATCGATTCTCTCGGAGAGAGATCGAGAAGTGATATTCCGATCCTTATTGCAGAAGATTCAATGCTTCTTAACAAGCTTATCGTTGACTCTTTAAAGAAGGCCGGATATGTAAATCTTATGCATACCGAGAATGGTCAGGAAGCTTACGACATCATTCAGGAGTGCAAGCAAAAGGGTACTCTCGACGAGCATGTTAAGTGTCTTATCACCGATATTGAGATGCCTCTTATGGATGGCCATCGTCTTACCAATCTTGTTAAGAGCGATGACAAGACCAAGCATATCCCGATCATCATTTTCTCATCCCTCGTTAATGAAGAAATGAGACGTAAGGGCGAGCAGCTTGGTGCAGATGCTCAGCTTTCCAAGCCCGAGATCGGAAATCTCGTTAAAGAGATCGACAAGCTGGTATTAAAGTAGGATATTTCATTGAGGACCGGATTTAATCCGGTCCTTTTATTATGCTTAATGTTGTATGGCTGAAACAGTTATGATAAAATATTATATTGTATAAGTATGCAAAATTATCCCAATATATTGAGGTATAAAAATGACCAGCAGTGAAGATTATCTGGACAGTCTGTTAAAGCAGGCACAACAGGATATAGACCCCAATTCCGCAATAAGTCGCGTCAGCGAACTTACCAAACAGGCGGAAGAGGAACAGGCGGCGGCTGAGGCAGTAGTTGCAGAGGAGCCGGTTGTTGAAGCAGCTCCCGAACCTGCCGTTGAAATACCTGCGGATCCTAATGCCAAAATGGACGATGACGCCATCGCGGCTTTATTTGCATCTATGAACACCGATGCTCCCGCAGTGCCTGAACCTGTAGCTGAACCTGAACCGGAAGTAGTTGCAGAATCTGAGCCGGTTGTAGAGGAAGTTCCTGAGATTGAGGAAGTTCCTGAAGTTGAGGAAGTTCCTGTTGTAGAGGAAACTCCCGAACCTGCGGTTGAAATACCTTCTGATCCAAATGCGAAGATGGACGATGCAGCAATTGCGGCATTGCTGGCTTCAATGAATGAAGCGCCTGTCGAGGCGGCAGAACCTGAATCTGTTGTAGCTGAAGAACCGATAGTAGAAGATATTCTCGAACCTGTCGCAGAGCCCGAACCAGTCGTTGAACCTGAAGCAGTTGCGGAACCGGAACCTGAACCGATCGTTGAGGAAGCACCTATAGCTGAGGAAGTGCCTGTAGTTGAAGAAACTCCTGCGCCTGCTGTTGAAATACCGGCTGATCCTAACGCAAAGATGGACGATGCGGCGATTGCGGCCCTGTTTGCATCAATGAATAATGACGCGCCGGCTGAAGCTGAGCCTGCTGCAGAAACTGAACCTGAAACTGCAGTTGAAGAAACTACTGTTGTTGAGGAAGCGCCGGCACCTGCGGTTGAAATACCTGCGGATCCGAATGCTAAACTGGATGATGCGGCTATAGCTGCTTTGTTTGCTTCTGCAAGTGAAACGCCTGCTGAGTCGACTGAGCCTGAACCTGTTGCAGAGCCCGAACCCGAACCCGAACCGGCAGTTGAAGAAACTCCCGTTGCAGAGGAAACACCTGCGGTTGAGGAGGAACCGGTTGCAGAGGAAGCACCTGCGCCGGCGGTTGAGTTACCTTCAGATCCCAATGCTAAGCTTGATGAAGATACAATTGCAGCTTTGTTTGCTTCCATGGGCAGTGACACTTCTACAGAGAGTGCAGCACCTGCGGATGAAACTTTTGAAGAAGCAGCTGAAGAGCCTGTAGTTGAGGAAATTGCCGAAGAACCTGTGGCTGAAGAGCCTGCAGCTGAAGAAGCGGCTGTCGAAGAACCTGCGGCTGAGGAGCCTGTAGTTGAAGGAACGGATGAAAAAACACCTGCAGAGGAGTCGATCGCAGATGCAGAAGAAGCTCCTGCTGAGGAAGGCGATTCCGAACTTAATCTTGATGCTATTCTTGCTGAGATGGACAGCGAAGACGAGGCTAAAGAGACCTCTGCTGAGGATGTTTCTGCCGACAAGGAAAACTTCTCGCAGGAAGATATTGAGAACCTGTTAAACCTTGCTTCCGACGTTAAACCCGAACCCGAGGAAGAGAAGGAAATTGATATAAATGATGTAGATGCTCTGGAAGCTTTGGGCATCTTTGATAAAGATGCCTCTATGGATGATGTTATGGAAGGCGAAGGCGATGCAGCCGAACCTGCCGAGACTTCCGGTGAAACGGAAGTTGATCTTAGCTCCGGAGACGACGATCTGCTGAACCTCCTCGCCATGGGACAGAAAGCTGCCGAATCAGCTTCAGAAGAAGGAAAAGAAGGTGAAACTCCCGCAAAAGAGGGCGGCAAGAAGCAGAAAAAGAAGAAAGAAAAGAAAAAGAAAGTCGAAGAAGGCGATGAACCCAAGAAGCAGGGCCTTATCGCAAAGATCATCGCTTTCCTTACTGCTTCCGACGAAGATGAAGAGACCATAGAAGGTGTTATAAACCCCGGCTCCGAAGGCTTTGAAGGAGTTCAGGGTGAAAACCAGGAGATCCTTAAGCAGCTTGATGCCGAAGGCGAGGAAGAGCAGCCGGATAAAAAGAAGAAGAAAAAGAAAGACAAAAAGGGCAAAAAAGGCGACAAGAAGACCGAAGGCGGTGAAGGCGGCGAAGGCGACGAGGAAGGCGGAGAAGATACTTCCAAGAAGAAAAAGAAAGAAAAGAAGCCTAAAAAGGAAAAGAAGGAAAAGGTTGAAGAACCCGATACTTCAAAACCTTTAAATAAAAAGAACGTCATTAAGATCTTTATCATGTGCTTCACCATTCTTGCACTGATCATCTTAAGCGTTAAGTTCATTCCTTCGATCATTAACAATAAGAATGCCAGAACCGCTTATTATAACGGCGATTATGAAACCACCTACACCCAGTTCTTCGGTGAAAAATTAAGCAAGGGCGATCAGATCCTCTTTGACAGAAGTGAGATAATTCTTAAGATTCAGCATAAGTACAGCGCTTATTTAAGCTACAATAAGATGGGCATGAAGACCGAGGCTCTCGATCAGCTTCTTCAGGCGGTACAGAACCATGATGTATGGTATATCACAGCCGTTAACTGCGGAGCCGAGGAACAGTTTAACCGGGAGTATTCAATAATCCTTGGAAACCTTGAGAGCAACTACGGCTTATCCGAGGCGGAAGCACGTGAAGTACTTGCACTTCCTACGGACCTTGAATACACACTGAAGGTTTATTCCATCGCAAACGGTACGGAATATATCGATCCCAACGCACCGCTTCCGGAGATCTTTATCCCCGACGAGGAGATGCCCGAGGATCCCGAAGATTATGAAGACGTATTACCCGAGGAGCACTATTGATGATAGCAATGATCGATTATGATGCCGGAAATATCAAAAGCGTCGAAAAGGCGCTGATATTTCTTGGCTGTGAAGTTGTGATTACAAGAGATCCCAAAACCATATTAAGCGCCGATCATGTTATTCTTCCCGGCGTAGGTTCATTTGGTGATGCCATGGGCAAACTTAATGAATATGGATTGGTTAAAGTGATCAAAGAGGTTGTAAAAAGAAAGATCCCCTTCCTGGGAATCTGCCTCGGCTATCAGCTGATGTTTGAAGAAAGCGAAGAGTCCCCGGGAGTTAAAGGGCTTGGTATCTTCAAAGGAAAATGCGTAAAGTTTCCCACGGATATGGGCATGAAGGTGCCTCAGATCGGCTGGAACAGCCTTTCCTTCCCACGTGAAACAAAGATCTTCAAAGGCCTGAATGACGGTGATTTTGTTTATTTCGTCCATTCATATCATGTGGTCTCCGAGGATGAAAGCATAGTTGCTGCCACAAGCGATTATATCCTGAATTTCCATGCAGCCTGTGAAAAAGAAAACGTTGCGGGCTGTCAGTTTCATCCCGAAAAGAGTTCATCTGTGGGCATGAAGATCCTTAAGAATTTTATCGGTTTTTGATGGAGAGGTAAAAGGTGTATACAAAAAGAATCATTCCATGTCTTGATGTTAAAGACGGACGTGTTGTAAAAGGTGTAAATTTTGTAAATCTCGTTGATGCGGGAGATGCGGTTGAACAGGCAATGGTTTATGACCGTGAAGGAGCCGATGAGCTTGTTTTTCTTGATATAACCGCTTCCAGCGACAATCGAGATACAGTGGTTGATATGGTCAGAAGCGTTGCCAGCAAGCTTTTCATTCCCTTTACCGTGGGTGGGGGCATAAGGACCGTGGATGACTTTAAGAAGATCCTTCGTGAAGGCGCCGACAAGGTTGCGGTGAATTCCGCGGCTATCATGAATCCAAATCTTATTGCCGAAGCAGCGGATAAGTTTGGAAGTCAGTGTGTTGTTCTTGCTATCGATGCAAAAAGAAGGGAAGACGGCACAGGCTGGAATATCTTCAAGAACGGCGGACGTGTTGATATGGGTATCGACGCGGTGGAATGGGCTAAAAAGGGCGTTGAACTTGGGGCGGGAGAGATCCTTCTTACCAGTATGGACTGCGACGGAACAAAGGCAGGATTTGACAATGAACTGACAAGGATCATTTCCGATTCCGTTAATGTACCCGTCATAGCTTCCGGCGGAGCAGGCTCCTGCGAACATTTTTATGATGCTTTTGATAAAGGACACGCTGATGCGGCTCTTGCGGCTTCGCTGTTCCATTTTAAAGAACTCTCTATAAGAGAAGTAAAAGAATATCTGAAGGGAAGGGACATTCCCGTAAGGATCTGATTATGATCGATAACGACTGGCTTCCGTATCTTTCGGAAGAATTCAAAAAGCCTTATTATAAGGATCTTTACAACTATATAAAGGAAGAATATTCCACACATACAATATATCCTCCCTCGGAGGATATATTTAATGCTTTAAAAACAACTCCGATCGCAAATGTAAAGGTGGTTATCCTGGGCCAGGATCCTTATCATGAGCCCGGGCAGGCACATGGCATGTGTTTTTCCGTTAAGCCCGGTGTTCAGACACCTCCTTCTTTGCAGAATATGTATAAGGAGATAAGGGAAGAGTACGGCTATGACATTCCAAACAACGGATATCTCGTAAAATGGGCCGAACAGGGTGTTCTTCTTCTGAACACTGTTCTTACCGTAAGAAGGGGGGCTGCAAACTCCCATAAAGGCAAGGGATGGGAGAAGTTTACTGATGCTGTGATCAGGGCTGTAAATGAGCAGGACAGACCTGTCGTTTACCTTCTTTGGGGAGCAAACGCGCGAAGCAAGAAAGCGCTGGTGACCAATCCGAAGCATCTTGTTCTTGAAACGGTTCATCCCAGTCCTTTATCCGCTTATAACGGATTTTTCGGCTGCGGACACTTTAAGCTTGCAAATGAGTACCTTGAAAAGAACGGTATTGCACCAATAGACTGGAAAATTGACGATATTTAAGGTGTTTTACAGGAAATATTTGACACCTTCTCATATTTACTTTATCAGATGATACAAGTATAATTATTCCTCGCTGGGGCGTTTTTGTGCCCGTTATCAATAATTTGGAGGATTGAAAAATGAAAAAGTTTTCAGCAAAAGTTTTAGTTCTTGTTATGGCTACAGTTCTTTTCTGCTCTTGCGGTAAGGTTCTTACACTTGAGACAGTATTCAACAGTGCAGCAGGACAGAAGCAGATTGAAGAGACAAAGGCATCCATGATGGAGAGTTTTGCAGGTTATTATTCTGATTTCGATATGTATGCAGAAGGTAACAACCTTATCTACAAGTACTACTTCGCACCTGAGATGGACGAGATGGCTGACACCCTTAAGGAGACCCTTCCTACTTCCGCTGACTGGGAGTCCGAGATCGAAAAGGTTAAGGATGATGTTGAGTCTTCCTCAAAGATCCGTCCCGAGAGCATCACTTACGCTTACTACACATCTGAAGGCGAAGAGATCTTCTCTGTAACAAAGTAATTGATCTTTAAAGAGGCAGGCATTGAAAAATGCCTGTCTTTTTTTATAGACAGAAGAGAATTAATATGATAATATTTCCTTGTTTGAAATTTACGCCGGCATGTCGGAATGGCAGACGAGGCAGACTCAAAATCTGTTGTTGGCAACAACGTGTGGGTTCAAGTCCCACTGCCGGCAGGTTTAAAAAGCACTGGAAACGATTTTGTTTCCTGTGCTTTTTTATTTGTTAAATGGGCCGATTTGGTGTAAAATAGATTTTGGTTTTTTATGCAAATCGGGAGGCAAAATTATGATCAGATATAAAGATCGTGTTTTTATGAAAGCTTTCATAAAAGCCTGTACAGAAGGTGACGCAAAAAGGGATAAAGACAATGTTTTTCCCGCTGATGTCAAGGCCATCAAAGGTATTAAGTACGGTGAGGATCCCCTGTTTAATATCCTGGATCTTTACCTTCCGAATACTGCTTCAGGAAAGCTTCCGGTTCTTGTAAGCTTTCACGGAGGCGGCTATTGTTACGGTGATAAGGAACTGTATCGATTCTATACATCCCAGTTTTGCCACTTTGGTTTTGCAGTCATAAACTTTAATTATACCCTTGCTCCCAAGGGATGTTTTCCCAAGCCCATAGAAGATGTCAATATGGTCATGAAATGGCTTTGCGACAATGCGGATTCATATGGCCTTGATAAAGAAAACGTAGTAATGATCGGCGATTCCGCAGGTGCTCAGCTTACCAGTCAATATGCTGCGGCGGTAACAAATCCCGAATATGCAAAGCTTATGAACATTGTTGTTCCCAATATAAAATTACGTGCGATATCTTTAGGCTGCGGTCTTTATTCATTCAATATAAGAAAGGGCGGAACCCAGGCTCTTGAAAGGATCTATCTTGCAAAGGATCCTTCAAAGTACGGAGAGAAACTGGATGTTCTGGGACATATCACTGCTGATTATCCTCCCACATTTTTAATGAGCTCTCCCGGTGATTATCTTGTGGATAATATGGCCCCCATGTATGAATTTTTAAATTCAAAGGGAATTGAGGTTACGCAGAAATTATACGGAGATATGGATACCTATCACGTTTTCTTCTGCGATATGAACAATGAGTTCGGGAAAACCGCAAACATCGATCAGGCTGAATTTCTTAAGGCCCATGTAAAGGACTGATGATGAGTGAAACGCTTGACTGCAAAACTGCAGAAAACGATATAACCGCATATTTCAACGATACCTTACGGGATGAGGATACTTTAAAACTTTTCGATCATTTGAACGAATGCCCTTCCTGTATGGAGGAGTTTACGATCCAGCATCTTGTGTCCATGAGCTTAAACGATGCGGACGATGACGATATGGATACGAAGAATGAGATCGCCTTAAGAAGAAAAGAGATCTTAAGACGCTTATCCGTTAAGGATGTGGCTCAGAGATTCTATTTGGGTATTGTATTTTTCGGAGTGACCATCTTTTTCATGGCCGCTCTTACGGTAGCATTTTATTAGGGGTTATTTATGGCTGAGAAGATATTACTTATTGACGGCAATTCCATAATGAACAGAGGCTTTTACGGATTACCGCTTCTTGCAAACAAGGACGGTTTTCATACCAATGCGCTTCTGGGATTTTTCAATATACTTGCAAAGACTCTGGACGGAGATGACTTTAAGTATCTTTGTGTTGCTTTCGATATGAAAGCTCCAACATTTCGTCATAAGATGTATGCGGAATATAAAGGAACAAGAAAGCCGGCTCCTTCGGAATTTATCGAACAGCTTCCCGTCATAAGGGTTCTTCTTAAGGCTATGAAGATCCCGGTAGTAGAACTTGAAGGCTATGAGGCTGATGATATACTGGGTACCCTTGCAAAACGCTTTGAGAAGGAAGGCCTTCTTGTTACGCTTCTTTCCGGGGATAGAGATCTTTTACAGATCGCCTCCGACAATATTACGATCTCAATCCCCAAGACTTCAAAGGGAAAGACCGAGACATTCAATTACAATACCAAGGACGTTTATGAGGAGTACGGTGTTACACCTCTTGAATTCATCGATGTGAAGGCTCTTCAGGGTGATACAAGCGATAATATCCCCGGTGTATCCAAGGTGGGGCCCAAGACGGCTACGCAGCTTATACAGCAGTATAAGAACCTTGAGGGCATCTACGAGCATATAGAGGAGACCAAGGGCGCACTCCACGACAATCTGATCAAGGATAAAGAAAATGCCTTTTTAAGCCGTACCCTTGCCACCATAGATATCAATGCCCCCGTAGAGATAAAGCTTGAAGATTGTGCCACTGTAGATTTTATCAATGAGGAATCACTGGAGGCTTTAAGAAAATACGAACTTAACAGCGTTATAAAGAAACTGGAAGTTTTTGACGGTGCTGTATCGGAGGGTGTTACCGATAAGGGCAAGGATGAAATATCGCCGGTTATTATAAATGATAAAGAAGAAGCACTTAAACTTTTTGACAGGATCTCCAAATCAGATAAGATCGGTTTTTATCCTGCAGGTGAAAAAGGCGTTGCGATTTCTTTATCTGAGACTGAGAACTATTTTATAAACGTTTTCTTTGAAATAACGGTTGATTTTTTAAAGGAGCATATGCTTGAAGCAACCTCGAAGATCAAGCATTTATGCGCTTTTGACATTAAAAAGAGTTATCCCTATATCGGTGAATACAGGGAAGGCTTTGATGATCCGGAGATCCTTGATTATCTTATCGATCCTTTGAGAAGCGATCATTTTGCGATACATATCGGTGAGAGATATCTCGACCTGTTTGCGGGTGATGAGAAGGAGATACTTAAGGACGAAGTAAGGTATGCTTCTTTTGCCGCAAGGAATGCGCTTATGTCTTCGGACCTTCTTTTCGATAAGGTCAGGGAACTGAAGATGGATAGTCTCTACAGAGATATAGAGATGCCCCTTTCCTATGTCCTTTACTACATGGAAAAAGATGGCGTTCTTGTTGATAAGGATGCCCTTACTCAATACAGTGAGAAACTTTCAAAGCGTATAGGAGAGCTTGAGAAGTCCATTTACCATCAGGCGGGATGCGAATTTAACATCAATTCTCCCAAGCAGCTTGGAGAGGTTTTATTTGAAACCTTAAAGCTTCCCGGAGGAAAGAAGACCAGGTCCGGTTATTCCACCGCTGCTGACGTGCTTGAGAAGCTGTCGGAGGAGTATGGTATCGTTAAGGACATCCTTGAATACAGGACCTATTCAAAGCTTAAATCCACCTATGCCGACGGGCTGCAGAATTATATCGCTGAGGATGGCAGGATCCACACCAGCTTTAATCAGACTATTACAGCTACGGGGCGTATAAGTTCCTCCGAACCGAACCTTCAGAACATCCCTATAAGGACTGAGCTCGGTCGTGAATTAAGGAAGGTCTTTTACCCGAAAAAAGGTTTTGTTTTTATAGATGCGGATTATTCACAGATAGAGTTAAGATTAATGGCTCATATGTCCGGAGACGAAAGCCTTATTGAAGCTTATCGCAGCAACAAGGACATTCACCGCATCACTGCTTCACAGGTGTTCAACAAGCCCTTTGAAGAGGTTACGGATCAGGACAGAAGGAATGCAAAGGCGGTTAACTTCGGTATCATTTACGGTATCAGTTCCTACGGCCTGAGCCAGGACCTCAGTATATCAGCCAAGGAAGCTGCTAAATACATCAAAGATTATTTCGCAACCTTCCCCGGTGTTAGAGCCTACATTGACGGCAATGTTTCAAAGGCCAAGGAACTGGGTTACTCCGAGACCCTTTACGGAAGGATAAGGCCCATTCCGGAACTTAAGGATTCCAATTTCATGCGCAGGTCCTTCGGAGAACGTGTGGCAATGAATGCTCCCATTCAGGGTACCGCCGCCGATATCATGAAGATCGCTATGATCAATATATTCAAACGTCTGAAGGCTGAAACTCCGGATTCAAAGCTCATCATTCAGGTTCACGATGAAGTTCTTATTGAGGCTAAGGAAACGGACGTTGAAAAGGTAAAGAATATTGTGGTGGAAGAAATGAACAATGCCGCAAGTCTTAAGGTTAAACTTGAAGCGGATGTCAAAGACGGAAGCAACTGGTACGAGGCACATTAATGAAAACAATAGGAATCACCGGCGGAGTGGGAGCCGGCAAATCAAGTGTGCTTGATCACATCGGGAAAAACTATAACTGTAAGATCATTTATGCCGACGATCTTGCCAAGGAACTTGAGAAAAAGGGCGGTCCCTGTTATGAACCCCTTGTGGAACTTCTGGGAGAGGATATCCTTGGAGAGGACGGAGAAATAGTTCCCAAAGAGATGTCCTTGAAGGTTTTTAACAGACCCGATATACTGAAAAAAGTCAATGATATAGTTCATCCGGCAGTAAAAACGGCCGTTATTGAATCGATAGAGGCTGAAAGAAACGCAGGGATCATTGATTATTTCTTTCTTGAAGCTGCACTGCTGATAGAGTGCGGATACCGTGAAATACTGGACGAACTCTGGTATGTAAGGGCATCTGAGGATGTCAGAAGATCCCGATTAAAGGAAAGCAGAGGCTATTCCGACGAGAAAATTGATAACATTCTCGCAAGCCAGTTAAAGGATGAAGTATTTATTGCAAATGTCGATCATGTTATCGACAATAGCAGCAATTTAGAAAATACTTATTTACAGATAGACAAATTATTATCCAAGTGAGGTTAAAAAATGCCTAAACAGATCGATGCAGAAAAACTTGTATTCGGACTTGATATCGGAACAAGAAGCATAGTCGGAACAGTGGGATATCGCGTAAGGAACAAATTTGTTGTCGTTACCCAGCAGGTTAAGGAGCATGAGAGCCGTTCCATGTTAGACGGACAGATCCATGACATTGCTAAGGTTGCCGAAACCATAAGGCAGGTCAAGGAAGCATGTGAGCAGGATATTGGGTCGGAACTTCATCAGGTTTGTATAGCAGCCGCAGGACGTGTTCTGCGCACTCTTGATACCCATGTGGATATGGTATTTGAAGAGGAGCGTGAGACCAGGGCGGAGGATATCGCCAACTTAATGAGCCTTGGTATTGAAAAGGCTTATAAGGAGTTTTCACAGAGTGAGAATTCGGACATAAAGTTTTATTGTGTCGGCTATTCCGTTATAAGGTATTACCTTAACAAGACTCCCATCGGAAATCTTGAAGGACATAAGGCAAGACAGATTGCTGCGGATCTTATCGCAACCTTCCTTCCCGATGATGTTGTGGATGGTCTTTACAAATCCGTTGAACTTGCGGGACTTGAAGTCGCAAATCTTACGCTGGAGCCCATTGCTGCCATCAGTGTAGCAATCCCCGAGAAGTTCAGGATGCTGAACATCGGACTTGTGGATGTGGGAGCGGGAACAAGCGATATCTCCATCACCAGAGACGGAACCATCATCGCTTACGGCATGATCCCCATGGCCGGAGATGCCATAACCGAAAAGATCGCTCAGCATTGTCTTGTTGATTTCGATATGGCCGAAAAGATCAAGCGTGATTCCGACACATTGGATAGCATTGCATTTGAAGATATTCTCGGACTTCCTCAGGTTATCTCAAGAGATGAGGTCCTTTCAATAGTAGCAGATGTTATTGAAGAAGAAGCGGTTAAGGTTGCGGACGAGATCAAGCGCCTTAACGGAGATAAAACCGTAAGTGCCGTATTCGTTGTGGGAGGCGGCGGTATCATTACCGGTTACACCGACAAGCTTGCTTCCGAACTCGGCCTTGTTAAGGAACGTGTTGCATTAAGAGGCAAGGAAGTCATGGGCAATATCGAGTTCTTAAACGAGAATGCCCTTAAGACATCTCTGATGGTAACCCCCATCGGTATCTGCTTAAATTATTACGAGCATACAAACAATCTTATATATGTTTCCTTTAACGGAAAGCGAATGAAGCTTTATGATAACGGCCACGTTACGGTAGTGGACGTTGCCCTTCAGGCTGATTTCCCCAACGACGGACTGTTCCCCAAGAGAGGGCGTGCACTTACCTACAGTGTTAACGGAAAATCAAAGATCGCAAAGGGTGAACTCGGTGAGGCGGCGGAGATCACGGTAAACGGCAAGCCCGCCGATATCAACACACCGGTTAAGATGAACGACAAGATCGTTATCAAGGAATCCACTGCCGGGGTCCGTGCAAGGATCCGTATAGAGAATCTTCCCGAATTCAAGGAAGGCTCAAAGCTTACGGTTGACGGAAAAGAGATCGAGATCACCAGACCGATATTTGTAAACGGAAAGCCCGAGCCCGCCGATTACGAGATCAAGGAAGACGATCGTATCGAAATAAAGGATGCAACCACCAGGGATCAGCTTCTTGTTGATCTTGACGAAGGTTACGGTGAGGAGCCGGAAGAAGAAAAGGAAGAAAGCACTTCCGAGGCCGCTGATTCCTACGAGGATCTTCCCGATGACGAAAGCGAAGAAGAAGAAGAATCCGAAACTGCGGAAGAAGCTGAAGAGGATGACAAACCCAAGCCCAAGAGAGATCTTACGGTAATGGTCAACGGAAAACCTGTTGTTCTTTCGGGAAAATCGGAGTATGTTTTTGTGGATGTATTTGATTTTATAGATTTCGATCTTTCGAATCCTCAGGGAAGCGGAGTCGTTACCAATCATAACGGCAAGAATGCCGGTTATATGGACACTCTTTCCGAAGGAGATACATTGGATATTTATTGGAAGGATTGATAAAGAAATGAGAATGTGCAGTATCGCCAGCGGTTCTTCCGGTAACTGTATCTATGTGGGATCCGACTGTGCGCATATTTTGATCGACGATGGGATAAGCTGTAAGCGTACCATCGAAGGACTTAATGCTCTGGGGCTTGACGGCAGCGATATCGATGCTATATTTGTAACTCACGAGCATTCGGATCATATAGCGGGTTTAAAGGTTATTTCCAAGAAGTACGGTATTCCCATCTATGCTACCGCCGGAACCATAGACGGTATCAGATACGGACGTACCCCCTGTAATATTGACGGATCATTATTTAATGTAGTAAAGGCAGATGAGAAGATCGTATTAAAGGATCTTGTCATCAATCCCATGAAGATATCCCATGATGCAAAAGAACCTGTTGCATACAGGGTATATAATGAAGGGAAAAAGGTGGGAGTCATAACGGACCTCGGAACCTATGATGATTACACATTGGGCTGTCTTCAGGGCATGGATGTTATTCTTGCCGAGGCCAATCACGATATAAGGATGCTTGAGGTCGGGCCTTATCCTTATCCCCTTAAAAAGAGGATACTCGGCAACAAGGGACATCTGTCAAATGACAACTGCGGAAGGATGCTTTCACAGCTGTTAAACGATAATATCAAGCATCTGTTCCTTGGACATTTAAGTCAGGAGAACAATATGCCGGAACTTGCATATGAGACTGTCAGGCTTGAGATCGAGGCTTCGGACACACCTTATGGCGGAAATGATTTTCCCATAACCGTTGCAAGGCGAGACCGTCCCACACAGGCTATAGAATTCTGAATATACATTGGAGGAACAATATATGAATAAAACAATCATCACCGTAGTCGGAAAGGACACGGTGGGTATCATCGCAAAGGTCTGCACCTATCTTGCGGACAATCAGATCAACATTCTTGATATCTCTCAGACCATCGTTCAGGATTTCTTTAATATGATGATGGTTGTTGATGCCACAAAGAGTCCCAAGAAACTTGGGACGATCCAGGAGGAACTTGACGGTATCGGCAAGAGCATCGGCGTTGTCATCAAGTGCCAGCAGGAAGATATCTTTGATTCCATGCACAGAATCTAACGAAAGGACCTTTATAAAATGATCAATATGTACGAGGTCCGCGAGACCAATGAAATGATCGAGAAGGAGAACCTTGATGTCAGAACAATAACACTGGGCATCAGCCTTCTTGACTGCATAGATTCGGATCTTAACAAACTCTGTGACAATATCTATAAGAAGATAACAACTCTTGCAAAGGATCTTGTAAGCACCGGAGAAGAGATCTCACATGAGTTTGGTATTCCGATAGTAAATAAGAGGATTTCGGTCACACCCATAGCACTTATCGGTGCGGCTGCCTGCAAGACACCTTCCGATTATGTTCAGATCGCCAAAACTCTTGATAAGGCTGCAAAGGCCGTTGGCGTAAACTTCCTCGGAGGTTACAGTGCTCTTGTTTCAAAGAGCATGACCGCTGCCGACAGGATCTTTATGGAATCCATTCCCGAAGCTCTTGCATCAACGGAATTCATGTGCTCATCAGTTAATCTTGGTTCTTCAAAGACCGGTATCAATATGGATGCGGTAAGGCTCATGGGAGATATCATAAAGAAGACAGCCGAGGCTTCCGATTCTATGGGATGCGCAAAGCTGGTTGTATTCTGTAATGCTCCCGATGATAATCCCTTCATGGCAGGCG
The DNA here is from genome assembly GCA_016281385.1 of Lachnospiraceae bacterium. Lineage (GTDB taxonomy): Bacteria > Bacillota > Clostridia > Lachnospirales > Lachnospiraceae > UBA1258. The sequence continues at coordinate 22,289 of JAEEIN010000177.1, forward strand.
CTTTTCATGGAGTTACAGAGGGCGACAGCGTTATCAATGTCGGTGTCAGCGGTCCCGGTGTTGTTAAGACCGCACTTGAGAAGGTTCACGGAGAATCCTTCGAGGTTCTTTGCGAGACCATAAAGAAAACGGCATTTAAGGTTACTCGTGTAGGCCAGCTTGTAGCCAAGGAAGCATCAAAGAGATTAAACGTGCCCTTCGGCATTGTGGATCTTTCCCTTGCACCTACACCTGCTATCGGAGATTCCGTAGCAGACATTCTCTGTGAGATGGGGCTTGAGTATGCTGGTGCTCCCGGTACAACGGCTGCCCTTGCTCTGTTAAACGATCAGGTTAAGAAGGGCGGCGTTATGGCTTCTTCTTATGTCGGAGGCTTAAGCGGAGCGTTTATTCCCGTAAGTGAGGATCAGGGCATGATCGATGCGGTTGAAGCAGGTGCCCTTACACTTGAGAAGCTTGAGGCTATGACCTGTGTCTGCTCCGTCGGTCTTGATATGATCGCAATTCCCGGAGACACTAAGGCAACCACCATTTCCGGTATCATCGCAGATGAACTTGCCATCGGTATGATAAATCAGAAGACTACCGCGGTAAGAGTGATCCCCGTTATCGGAAAGGGAGTGGGTGAGAGTGTTGAATTCGGCGGACTTCTCGGACATGCACCCATAATGCCCGTAAACGGTTTCTCCTGCGATGAATTCGTAAACAGACCCGGTCGTATACCGGCTCCGATCCATTCCTTCAAAAATTAATACAAGGTGTAAAGTAAAATTACTTGACAGCCTGCGTCTGATTGTGTATTATTGCAAAGGTGCCCTGAAAAAGAGGTATATTTTGTATGGATAACATAATCGAACGCGGGCTGTTATTTGATTTCTACGGAGAACTGTTAACACCGCACCAGCAAAAGATATACGGCGAGATCATTTATAACGACCTTTCCTTAAGCGAGATGAGCGAGCAGGAAGGAATTTCCAGACAGGGAATACATGATCTTGTGAAAAGATGCGACAGACAGCTTCAGGAATATGAAAGCAGGCTTGGCCTGGTACAAAGGTTCCAGAAGATCAAAGTCGAGGCGGACAGGATGAGTAAGATCATCGATTCCGACAGTTTTGCAAGTCCGGAACTTAAGGAAAAACTCAGAGCATCACTTAAAAGCATTGTTGAGGATCTGTAATGGCATTTGAAAGCTTGACCGAAAAACTTCAAAACGTTTTTAAAGCCTTAAGAGGCAAGGGCCGTCTTTCGGAAGCCGATGTAAAGGCCGCTTTAAAGGATGTTAAGATGGCTTTGCTTGAAGCCGACGTTAACTTTAAGGTGGTTAAGCAGTTCATCAATGCGGTATCCGAACGTGCCGTAGGTGCGGATGTCATGGAAGGCATCAATCCCGGACAGATGGTCATCAAGATCGTTAACGAAGAGATGTGCGCACTTATGGGAAGCGAGATCACGGAGCTTTCCTTCAGACCCGGTAAAGAAGTTTCGATCTTCATGATGTGCGGTCTTCAGGGTGCAGGTAAAACCACTGCAACTGCCAAGATAGCAAACATGTTAAAGGACAAAGGCAAGAAATCCCTTCTTGTTGCCTGCGACATCTACAGACCCGCAGCTATTGAGCAGTTAAAGATCAATGGTTCAAAGATCAATACCGAAGTGTTTGAGATGGGAACCGACGTGAAGCCTTCAAAAATCGCTTCCGAAGCAGTTGAATATGCTAAAAAGAACAACTTCAATGTTGTTATCCTTGATACAGCCGGCCGTTTACATGTCGATGAAGACATGATGAATGAGCTGATAGAAATAAAGAACACGGTCGATGTTTGTCAGACACTCCTTGTTGTTGATGCAATGACAGGTCAGGATGCGGTAAACGTTGCAACCGAGTTCAACGAAAAGGTAGGAATCGACGGCGTTATCCTTTCAAAGGCCGACGGTGATACCAGAGGCGGTGCGGCGCTTTCCGTAAAGGCTGTTACCGGCAAGCCCATTTTGTTTGTTTCAAACGGTGAGAAGCTTGATAATATCGAGCCTTTCTATCCCGACAGAATGGCAAACCGGATCCTTGGTATGGGAGATGTCCTTTCCCTTATCGAGAAGGCCGAGCAGGCAAATCTTGACAGAGATGTTGAGAAAGACAAGGAAATGGCCAAGAGGCTTAAGAAGGGTAAGTTCGATTACAACGATTACCTTGAAAGCATCAAAGCCATGAACAAAATGGGAGGTCTCGGTTCGCTCCTTTCCATGATGCCCGGTATGGGTGTTAAAACTTCGGATATAGATACTGAGGCAGGAGAGAAGCAGCTTAAGAGAACGGAAGCCATCGTTCTTTCCATGACTCCCGCAGAGCGTGCAAACCCCAAGCTTATGAATCCCAAGCGCAAGTTCAGGATCGCAAAGGGTGCGGGTGTTGATATCGCTGATGTAAACCGCTTCATCAAGCAGTTCGAACAGTCTCAGAAGATGATGAAGCAGCTGCCCGGTATGATGGGCAAACACGGAAAACGCGGCTTCGGCGGCATGGGCGGTTTTCCTTTCTAACGATTTCAAACATTTGAAAAATATTGTTTTTCAGGTTGTTTTGAATAAATAAATATCATTAATACATTTTATTCGGAGGTAAAAAGAAATGGCAGTAAAGATCAGATTAAGAAGAATGGGTCAGAAGAAGGCTCCCTTTTACAGAATCATCGTAGCAGATTCCAGATCCCCTCGTGACGGACGTTTCATCGATGAGATCGGTACATACGATCCCAACCTTGAGCCCGCTGAAGTAAAGATCGATGCTGAGGCAGCAAAGAACTGGCTCAACAAGGGTGCACAGCCTACAGAGATCGTTGCAAGACTCTTCAAGAATGCCGGCATCGAAAAATAATCAGCCGAATCGGCGTGAAGAATAGGAGAGCTTATGAAAGAACTTGTTGAAGTAATAGCAAAGGCTCTTGTTGAAAACCCCGATGAGGTTGTGGTCATTGAGACCAGGGAAGGCAGGGACATCGTCCTTGAGCTTCATGTTGCCCCTTCAGATATGGGCAAGGTCATCGGTAAGCAGGGAAGGATCGCAAAGGCTATACGTGCGGTCGTTAAAGCTGCTTCCACCAAAGACAATACAAGAGTAGATGTTAAGATCTGTTAATGGATGGGGAGGGTATTTTGCCCTCCCTTCTTTCTTGGAGAGAGTATGGAAGATTTTTTTCAGATTGGAATAGTTACCACCGCCCACGGCGTTCACGGTGAATTAAAGGTGTTTCCAACCACCGATGATGCAAAGCGGTTTAAGAAATTAAAGAACCTCTATATTGATAACGGAAAAACAACGGTCACCAAAAAGGTGGAATCCGTTAAATTCTTTAAGCAGTTTGTTATTCTGAAACTTGAGGGTATCGATACCATGGATGATGCCCTTTTATATAGAAATGCCAAATTACTGGTAGAACGAAAGGATGCGGTCAGGTGCGAGAAGGACGAGTACTTCATAGCTGACCTTATAGGCGTATCCGTTTTCGATGAAGAAGAAAAACTTATCGGTGAACTCACCGAAGTCTACCAGACCGGTGCCAACGATGTTTACGAGATCACCACAAAGGATGAGAAGCAGGTTCTTCTTCCTGCCATCAAAGACTGTATCATTGACGTAAACATCAAAGACAGAAAGATGACTGTCAGGCTTATGGAAGGACTGATGTAATGAAATATCATATACTCACCTTATTTCCCGAAATGATCGAGTCAGGGCTTAACACCAGTATCTTAGGCCGCGCCAAAGCCGCAGGGTACATAGATTTTGAAGCGGTGAATATCC
>JAEEIN010000178.1 GCA_016281385.1 Lachnospiraceae bacterium
CATCAAGGGCCTTGACATCATCACCGAAGCCATAAAGGAAGAATTGAAATAATGAAACTCAGAGATCTTTATCCCTGCGAGTATGACCTGGAGATCAAAACAATTTCCGATGATTCCCGCACAAAGGGCGATAACATATTATTTGTAGCAATAAAGGGCCTCACCGTTGACGGACACGATTACGCGAAGAGTGCGGTGGAAAACGGAGCCGTTGCGGTTGTCTGCGAGCACGAGATAGACGGCATTGACGTTCCTCAGGTGGTTGTGAAGGACTCACAGCGTGCGATGAACGAGATCCTTAACCGTTTTTACGGAGCTCCCTTAGGCCAGCTTTCAATGATCGGTGTTACAGGAACCGACGGAAAAACAACAAGTGCCGAGATGATGTTCCAGATCCTTAACATGATGGGACGCAAGACCGGCTACATCGGGACCAACGGCATCAGAAGCGAGCATTATACCCAGGAAAACGATTATACGACTCCTCTTCAGGAAGAGCTTTTCAAGGCTCTTGACGGGTTCCAGGAGGACGGATGCGAATTCTGTTCCATGGAAGCCACAGGTGAGCGTCTGGGAACCGGAAAGATGGACGGGGTTTCTTTTGATGCTTCCATTTTTACCAATCTTACCAGAGATGCCCTTGATCTTTTCAAGACCATGGAGAACTATGCAAACGCAAAGGCGAAGCTGATGCAGTATACAAAGTCCACCGGTCTTTGTGTCATCAATGCCGACGATCCTTATGCACACATCTTCATCAAGGCCGCAAATGCGCCGGTCATGACCTATGGTATCAATGAGAAGGCGGATGTGTATGCTACAGATATATCCGTTGAGTATAATAAATTAAGCTTTACAATGAACGGAAAGCTGGGAACCCACAAGGTTAACTGCAATCTTTCCGGAATCTTCAATGTATACAATATCCTCGGTGTAGTGACCTGCTTAAGTCACTTCGACTTCCCTGTTGAGGACCTTATATGGTGCGTTGAGAGGCTTAAGCCCATCGAGGCGCGACAGACAGTGATCGATCAGGGACAGCCCTTCAGAGTGATCGTGGACTATGCTCACACCGCAAATGCCGTAAAGAACCTTGTTGAATATATCAAGAAGACTCTTACCGACGGACGTGTCGTTATTGTTGTGGGAGCCGGCGGTTCAAGGGACCTTTACAGAAGGACGGACATGGCTGAGTACTGTACCGCTACTGCAGATTACAACTACTTTACCATAGAGGATGCCCGTTATGAGGACCCTCAGATGCTGGTTGATACCATGGTGTCCACTGTTCCCGAGGCTACAAATTATGAACTTATCGTGGATCGTGACGAGGCTATCAGAAAGGCCATAGACGATGCCCTTCCTGGAGATACCCTTCTGATCCTCGGAAAAGGTGCGGAAAGTTATATGATGACAAACGGTGTTCCCGTTTATCGTCCCAATGATATAGAATGCGCAAAGGCGGAGCTTACAAAGCTGGGATATACGAAGTGACGCCTTGCGAGGGGGTTTAATGCTTACCAAAGAAAGCACATATTCAAAGCTCATCCATTATTTTGCCCTGGTACTTTTCACAGGGCTTTTTGTCGTGGGATTTGTGATCAGCGGATACAACGGCTGGGTATGGTCGGAATTTCCGGAGCTTGTTAAGGACAATCCGTTCTTCATTGTTGTGGGGCTTATCGCCGCATGGTTTGTGTTCAAGGGGCTTTCGGCATTCTATGACAGATTTTTAAAGAATGTAAATCCTGCCATTATCACTGCAGTGTTCTGTGCGCTGGCTTATGGGGTTTCCCTGCTTTGGGTCATCATATCCCGGGCGGTTCCTCAGGCGGACCAGCTTTCGCTGTATTCAAATGCGCAGGATATAAACAACGGTTCCATAGAGCCCATGACAGAAAGTTCATATCTTGTGTTCTTTCCTTATCAGCTTGGGTTTGTGTCGTTTTTGAGAGTTCTTATCCGGATCTTCGGCGAGGATAATTACAGGGGTGTTCAGCTGGTACTTGCGCTGTCGTCTCCCATCATCGTTGCCGCAGGATCGGGTATCATTAAGCATATTTTGGGCGAAAAGGCGGGAAAGGCGCGTTTCATATACGCCGTTCTCATGCTTTTATGTCTTCCCATGCATTTCTATACCACATTCATCTACGGCGATCTTCCCTTCGCCGCCATGAGCCTTGTCTGCATATGGCTTATGTATGAATGTATCGATGATCCCAAATGGTGGAAGTTCGTTTTGTTCTTCCTAAGCTGCGGGTTCAATTATCTTCTAAAGGTCAATGCGCTTATTGTGTTCGCGGCAATGGGCATTTTCCTTGTTTTCCATTTCATATTCCATAAAGAAAAACGTGCCGGAGCTTTGATACTTGTGGTTCTGATGCTCGTGGGGGCTTTCGGATTCAGTAGGGCCAATCGGGCTTTGTATTCCGATGTGATCCCGGAAGGATATGATTCGCCGCCCTTTATCGCAACGGTGGTCATGGGCATGAACGATGACAATTCAAATGCCGGCTGGTGCAATTTCTACCACCAGAATACTTTTGTTGCCTGCGATTTTAATGCGGCTGCAACTAAGGTTCAGTGCCGTGCCGACCTTATTGCGACCCTTAAATACTGGGCGACTCATCCTTTATATACGGTGGATTTCTTATACAGGAAGATCAATCTTCAGTGGAACACGCCCTTTTATCAGGCTCTTTGCATGAATTCCACCCATGATCCTAACGGTCAGCCTGCTTTGGGAACTCTGATCTATGACAACGAAAAGGTTCACATGGGACTTCAGAAGTTCATGAAGATATTCCAGCTTTCTTCTTACGGGATCGTTGCCCTTGCTCTGATTCTTTCAAGGAAGAAGGAGCGTGAACTTAAGGCTTATGTTCCCATGATCGCGGTGTTCGGAAGCTTCCTGTTCAGTCTTATCTGGGAATCAAAGACACGTTATCAGATGCCCGCATTCATCATGCTGATTCCCTGCGTTGCGATTTGTGTGCCCTATATACAGGAGTGGGCTGCAGGACTTAAGAAGACGGGAATCCGTGAGGTCCTTTCATCCGGTAATCCGGCGGAGCGCAGGCACTATAACGGAATAGATCTGTTTAAGCCCATTATGGCGCTTTTTGTTATTGCGATCCACATCATTCCTCATATCATCTATTCTCCCGGCAGGGTTTATTGGGGAGTGGAACATCTTATCCAGATGGCGGTTCCCTTCTTCTTCCTTGCCACCGGTTTTCTTATGGCAGAGAAGCTTAAGTCTCTTTCCGGACAGGAGGAAAAGGAACGTGCGGTAAAGAGATACATCGGAAAAACAACACTTATGTACCTGGGCTGGACACTGATCTATCTGCCCTTTGTTTTTGATGAGGCTATCAAAAATCAGTTCAGGATATCTTATGCCTTAAGACGCTTCTTTATACAGCTTTTCTTCAGGGGAGACCATGCGTATTCATATGTTTTGTGGTATCTGTTAAGCTGCATTTTCGGAATGCTTTTTGTTCTTCTTCTGCTTAAGTTAAACGTCAAAGACACAACGATGGCGATCCTTTGCGTTGCGATCTTTGCCCTTACGATGTATTTGAATGATATCTCCCATCTTGATGAAGCCACCGGGATCGAGGGAGTTATCGGGAAGGTCCTTGAGGTTACCTTTGGAAACGGCAGGGTTTTGACGGGTCTTTTCTATATCCCCATGGGAATGCTTATGAGCAGGAACCGGATAAAGATCCCGTACGGAGTTACAACCGCCCTTTGCGGATATATTCTTCTTGCAACGGGACTTTTCGGAAACTGGGGTATTGCCTTGATGGCAGCGGGAGTGTTTGCTGTCGCAAAGGAGATCTCCCTTCCTGACTCAAAGGCATGGCTTGTATTAAGACGGCTCAGCACGGGATACTATTTTATCCACCTGTTTGTATGGTACGTTCTTTGCATGATCCTGTATAAGAGGATCGAATACGGACCTGTAATGTATGGCATCACCATAGCGATATGTACGGTTTTGGTACTTTGTTTTTATGCTGTAAACGACTGTGTAATTAAAAGGAGGAGAAAATGAGCACGGTTTTAAGTATTGAGCACTACACGAAAGAGTACGGAAAGGGTGTCAAGGCCTGCGATGATGTGAGCCTTAATGTTGAAGCGGGGGATATCTTCGGTTTCATCGGACACAACGGAGCGGGCAAGAGTACCACCATCAGAGCGGTGGTGGGAGTTCTTGACTATGAGCAGGGATTTATCAGGATAAACGGTCACGATGTAAAGAGGGAGCCTCTTGAGTGTAAGAAGGTGACCGCATATATTCCCGATAACCCGGATATATATGAAAATCTTACGGGAATACAGTATCTTAATTTCGTTGCGGATGCCTTCGGTTTAAGTCTCGATGAGAGGAAAGAAAGGATAACGGATTACGCAAACCGTTTTGAGATCGCGGATGCTCTTGGAGATCTCATTTCTTCTTACTCCCATGGTATGAAGCAGAAGGTTGCCATCATTTCGGCGCTAATTCATGAGCCCCTTCTTCTTGTGCTTGACGAGCCCTTTGTGGGTCTCGATCCCAAGGCTTCATTTACATTGAAGGAGATCATGCGTGAGATGTGCGCAAAGGGGTCTGCCGTTTTCTTTTCAACCCATGTGCTTGACGTAGCGGAGAAGCTCTGCAACAAGATCGCCATCATCAAGAAGGGTAAGATAATCGCCAACGGTGCGATCAACGAACTTATCGGAGATCAGTCCCTTGAAGAAGTATTCCTGGAGGCGGTCAAAGAATGAGATCGACAAATTTCTTATTGCTTAAGACCATGCTCAGGTCCACAAGCAGCATAAATATAATAAGATACTCACATGATAAGAAGGCTCGCGGCAGAGCATGGGGCATGCTCATAGGAACGGCTTTTATTGATGTTTTTGTTTTTGCGATGGGCGCACTTATAGCCTTTGGCTTTTCATTTTTGGGACATGCGGAAGAAGTGCCGCTTCTGGCTGCGATGCTGATAGCACTTATGAGTCTTGTTTTTACATTTATGAAGACAAACGAGTTCCTTTTCGGTTTCAGGGAATATGACATGATCATGGCAATGCCCTTTTCCGTAAAGAGCGTTGTGGCAAACCGTTTTCTTTTTATGTACATGAAGGATCTTCCCTGGAATATGGTGATCACGTTATCGATGCTTACGGGATATGCGATCGCTGTGAAACCTGCCGCCTGGGTTTATCCGGTATGGATCATACTGTCACTCTTTGTTGCGATAATGCCCATGCTCATAGCGGCTGCGCTTGGGGCTGCGACCTTAAGGATCACATCGGGATTCAGGCACAAGAAAGCGCTTCAGATCATACTGACCTTCATTGTGGTGATCCCCTGCTTCTTTATCCAGTACATAGTCCAGTATTTTGTACGGACTGATAAGATGGATGTGGTGGTTGATAAATCTGCGGCTTTTGTGAATTCTTCGGCTCGTTATGTGCCGGGAGTTTCGTGGTTTGCGGATTCTGTCAACAAGGGTTCCATATCATCAATGCTTCTTTTGGTCGGTGTATCGCTGCTTTTGTTTGAGGGATTGTTCCTGATCATCAGCCGTTCCTACAGGATGATCAATTCAAGGATCGCTACGAGTCAGATAAAGCATCACAAGGTTTCGCAAAAAGAATACAAAGTAAGAACCATTGTCGGAAGTGTGGCCTTCAAGGAATGGAAGAGACTGACCGGTTCCACCGCATACGCGGTAAATATGGGACTTGGCGAGGTGTTCGTTCTTCTTGTTTCTCTTGTACTTCCTTTTGTAAATGCGTATAAATTGACGTCAGGTGCTTTCGGCGAGAATTTCGATATCAGAAACTTCAGTGCGATAGTTCCGCTGGCTGTATACTTTATGCTGGGAATGGCACCCACTACCGCATGCTCCCCTTCTCTTGAAGGAAAGAATTACTGGATCATCAAAAGCCTTCCCGTTGACATGCTTTCGGTTTATAAGGGAAAGATGCTCTTTAACATATTGCTGACAGTTCCCCTTGGTATCTTTTCTGTGCTGGCAGGCTGCTTCAGTATCAGGGCACACGCATTGGACTATCTTCTGAATATCGTGATGATCGTCTGTGCCTGCTTTTTTTCAACGGTTTACGGAATGCTCTGCGGCGCACGGTTCATGAGGCTTGACTGGGAAAACGAGATCGAGGTCATCAAGCAGGGAACTGCGATCACTTTGTACCTGCTTCCGAACATGCTGTTTACGAGCATTTTAATGGGCCTGGCGATCTTCATTTCCTATTTCGCCAATGGACGTATTGTTGTTCTGGCCGCAATTGCGATCTATCTTATTCTGACATTTGTTTGTTATCTCGGGGTAAAAGGTGTTGCCAAGTCCCGGGGATAGGAGAGGGTTAAATGAAAAAGAATCGTGTTCTGATAAAAAAAGATATCTTAAAGTATTTTCTTCCGTCGCTGATCATTGTTTTTCTTATCAGCCTCGGGGCTTGCTTTCTTGACAATGCCTTTGGTGTGACGGAGTTTCTGTTTGAGGATCTGACCGACGCAAGAAGTATAGTGACGGATTTCTTTCTTGTGGAGATCCAGGTGACATTTATAGTGGTATCCCTAAGTACCGCATTGTCCACCCAGTCAAAACGTGTTTACTGGGTAGACAGTTTTCAGTACAGGCTCATTAAGCCTAAGTTTACCAACTTCACCGCTCTTTCTTCTTACATTCTGGCAACTCTCATTGTGGGTATCGTGTGGGAGATCCTGGATCGATGCCTTAAGAACTTTGGCGGAATGATGGGGATCATGGCGAGCTTCGTGCTGTCCCTTGTTTTTATGATCATTCTTTCCATGAGGATGATAGGGGCCAATTTCGGCGAGGAAGCCATCAAGCGCGAACTGGAGGACGAGCTTAGAAAGCGCCTGCAGGAACAGAAGATCACGGAGCATATCGGTTACGACAAGGGACTTCGTATCCCTGAGGTAAGGGAACTTGTTCAGGTGACTTTTCAGGAGATCGAGGAGAAGAAGCTTGACCTTGTGTGCGAAAACCTTGACCTTTTGCTGAGACTTCGTTTTCCTCACGAGTTAAAGAGATGTTATGACTACGCAAAGAAGAGCCTGCAGTCACCGGAAATCATGGAAGAGATCGACTTTTCCCTCATGCGCAAGGCGGTCAGGGACAATGAATCCTCTTTCTTCTTCATGGACTGTCCGCTGTCCACAGATTCTCTCATCAGATGGTGGGATGAGATGATCGACGAGCGATTTGACGAGGCTGTCATTTTATGGCAGGAGGGTAAGAAGGACGAGGCGATGCGCATAAGAAGAGAGCTTTATACCCTCTTTGCCGAATCCATGTGGTATCGTGTCAGGGATGAGATCGACGATCTTGATGATCAGGATGATAAAACAAACGACAGGCGTTACAGGATCATATACATGATGGGATACTTCGTTGAGCGAAGGACCGATGCCCGCGGAGTGATCGATCAGGACTTTGAGTTCATTCCCCTTGGAAAGGACTGGGGTGTTTCGGAAAAAGAAAGCATCACGGATGAGTCGACGCTTGAGGATGCCGCTTCCCTTGTTCTTTTTGCGAAGAATACCCTTGATCACTGGAGAGAAAAGGGCTGCAGCGAGGATATCGAAATGTATATGGACGCTGATATGGGAACCCTTGACGACTCTTTGAATTTCTGATGGATCTTTGCCCGCCTTAACCGGCGGGCTTTTTTTGCGAAAAGCAAAGAATGAGCCATAAAAATGCGTTTTTTAATAAGTGTTATTGAAGGGATGATGATAATATCATAATTGGATCATTTTGTTGTTCGGGTATTGGGAGGATACGATGAAACTACTCTGGAGACTGAGCCGCGAGGCCATCCGTTACAAAACACTGTACATGATCGCCATTTTATCGACGCTTTTGCTGACAGTGGTAAATCTGACTGCTCCGAAAGTCCTTTCCGCAATGACCGGTATCGTTGAGGGCGGTGTGGACGAGGCGGGTCTTAAGCGCATCGGCTGGCTGACCATTGTGCTGGTGCTTCTTTATCTTTCAAGGATCCTTTTCAGATTCTTAAGCAATTATCTTGCTCACAAGGCTGCATGGTATCTTGTAGGTGACATGCGAACGAAGCTCTATGACAAAGTGGAGCGCATGCATCTGGGCTTTTTCCATGACAAACAGACCGGCGATCTCATGAGCCGTGTTGTCAATGATACCAGGGACTTTGAGCTTCTTTACGCACATATTATTCCCGACACGATCACAAACTTTCTTACATTTGCGGGTGTTCTTGTTATGGTCCTTACCATAAACGTTAAGCTGGCGCTGATCACCTGCGCACCGATCCCGCTCATCCTGATTTCGGGTATCATCTTTTCGAAGAAGGTCCGTCCGTATTTCAGGGTTTCCCAAAAGAAAATGGGTGAATTAAACGGAAAGCTTCAGGACAATCTTTCCGGAATTCAGGAGATCCAGTCCTTCGGCAGGGAAGAGTATGAAACGGATCAGGTAAATACTTCGAACTTCGAACATATCCGCGCAATGCTTCAGGCGCTTAAGATCAGCGGTATCTTCCATCCTTCGGTTGAATTTATTTCATCTCTGGGAACGATTCTTGTTGTGGGCTTCGGAGGATATCTGGCATATATTGACGGGCTGAGAGTCTCGGATATCGTGGCATTCCTTCTGTATCTCGGCCTGTTCTACGGTCCCATCACCGGCCTAGCAAATCTCCTTGAGAGCATGCAGCAGTCCATGGCCGGAGCGGAGCGTGTAATGGCGATCCTTGATACTCCCTGCGAGATCTCGGACAAACCCGGTGCGGTGGACCTTAAGGACGTTAACGGCGAGATCACCTTTGAAAACGTAAGTTTTTCCTACAGTGATGACATTCCTGTCCTAAAAGATGTATCATTTACCTGTGAAGCGGGAAAGATGCTGGCACTTGTGGGTCCCACCGGTGTAGGAAAAACAACACTTACCCAGCTTATTTCACGGTTTTACGAGCCAACGGAAGGGCATATCCTTATTGACGGGCATGACATTTCCGATGTGACCATAGAGAGTTTAAGGCGGAATATATCGCCGGTGCTTCAGGATACTTTCCTTTTCAACGGAACCATCGCGGAGAATATAGGTTATGCGGTTCCCGAGGCGACACTTGACGAGATAAAGGAAGCCGCCATCGCAGCGAATATCCATGACAGTATCATGGCGATGCCCGACGGATATGATACACGTGTCGGTGAGAGAGGACTTCGCTTATCCGGCGGACAGAAGCAGCGAGTGGCTATAGCCAGAGCGATCTTAAGGCATTCGCCCATCATCATTCTCGATGAAGCCACCGCTTCCGTGGATGTTGAGACGGAACGTCAGATCCAGCAGGCCATCAATCGTATTGCGGGCAAGCATACCATCGTTGCCATCGCGCACAGGCTTTCTACCATCAGAAATGCGGATAAAATACTGGTAATAGAGGAAGGGCGTATAGTGGAGGAAGGAAACCATGAGGAACTCATGGCCCTTGGAGGAAGCTATGCGAGAATGAACAGGGTACAGGACAATGGTTAAGAGTAAAGCAGAGATCAAGATAGTTGGAGAAGAATACGCGGGTTTTTATTCCTGCGGACTAACAATGCTGGGCAGTTCCACGATGCGACGCTTTGATGCTGTTTTCGAGGAAGAAGAAAGCGTTTGCATGACATCCGGGGATTGGCTTAAGTTAAGCGTTGAGACTAAGAAGAGCCCTTTGAGCGAAGCCTATGAGGTCAGGACCGTTTTTACAAACGAATCGGAAAAAGACGTAACCCTTGAGATGATGACGTCATTTCTTCTTCCTGACATAAAGGCTGACAGGGTTCACAGGATACAGGCTTTCTGGAGCGCCGAAGGCAGGGTGCTTTCACAGGACCTTTGTGATCTGAATATGGAGCATGCCTGGAATGACATGGCTTACAGGGTCGAGAAATTCGGAAATGTGGGTTCAATGCCCGTAAGGAAGTTCTTTCCTTTTGTAGCTCTGGAGGACAGAGAGTCCCATACATTTACTGCGGTACAGCTCTATTCGCCTGCTTCGTGGCAGATCGAGATGGTGGTACGAAAGGGAGATGTTGTGACCCTTGCAGGCGGTATTGCCGACGGAGATTTCGGACAGTGGAAGAAGACTGTGAAGGCAGGGGAAAGCTTTGCGGCTCCCAAGGCTGTGGTTGCTGTGGGCGATTCTCTGGAAGACGTTTGTGACAAGCTTGTCAAATCACAGAACCCCGATATCAGTCCCGTGGACCACAAGATGGGGATAACCTTTAACGAATATTGCACCACATGGGGAAATCCTACCATAGACAATTTAAAGAAGCTGGCTGACAGGATCAAAGGCAAGGGAATTCAGTACCTTGTAATGGATTCCGGCTGGTATTCCGACTGCGGCTACTGGTGGGAGCACAGAGGTGACTGGAGCATAAACAAAAAGCGTTTTCCGGGCGGGCTTAAAGAGCTTGCGGATTATATCCGCGGCTGCGGAATGATCCCGGGTATATGGTTTGAATTTGAAGTTGCGGCTCCGAAGTCGGGGCTTTATGACATTCCGGATCATTTTGTCAAGAAGGACGGTGTTCCCCTGACCATCGGCGGTGCCCGTTTCTGGGACATGGAAGATCCTTGGGTGAAGGATTATCTTCACAAAAATGTCATCGACAGACTTAAAGACGACGGCTTCGGATATATAAAGATAGACTATAACGATACTATGGGAATTGGCTGTGACGGCCCCGAGGGACCGGGTGAGAACTTAAGAAAGAAGGTTCTCGCTACTCAGGATTTCTTCAGAACCTTGAGACGGGAAATTCCTGAGCTGGTGATCGAAAACTGTTCCAGCGGCGGGCACAGGCTGGAGCCTTCCTTTATGGAACTTGCTTCACAGGCCAGCTTCTCCGATGCTCACGAGATTCCTTCCCTTCCCATAATCGCGGCCAACCTCCATCGTGTGATCCGCCCCGACCAGAGCCAGATCTGGGCAGTAATGCGTGGGACCGATTCCGATTCGAGGATCTATTATTCCCTGTGCGCCACCTTCCTTGGCCGCATGGGCTTAAGCGGCGATGTCTACGACCTCACCGACCATCAGTGGTCACTGATCGACGATGCCATTTCCTTCTACGGTAAGGTTTCTGACATTATCCGTGACGGAAAAACAACACGTATCATCAGCGAACCCCGCCTTTACAATGACCCTCGCGGTTCTCAGCTGGTGATCCGCACCCTCGGTGACCGCAGACTTTTCGTTTATCATCGCTTCGCCGATTCTTGCAGCCTTGATGAGTTCATGAGGACTCGCGGCCTTTCCTTTGAGGGCGAGATCGTTGGAAAATACGGAAATGCTTCGGAGGATTTTTCGGCGGAAGTGATCTGTGTTTCGTAACCCGGCCGGCGCTTTTGACAAAATGCGGTATTCAAAAAGATTATTGATTTTTGCAGATAAAGATAGTACCATTAAAGCATAAAAAGGGTGTTGCCATTGATAACGGCTGACCCTCGGTGTAGTTAAAGATATAACCGCAACCTTGGGACGGGGCGGTTATTTCTTTTTCCGATTGCTTCCGAACAAGTAACCAAGTTGGAACATAGCTATCCCGAAGGATAATAATGCCAGCATATCTTGGAGAGTCATAGGCATCCCCCCTTCCATGAAGTCGGAGGGCAGAAAAAGCGCCCTCCGCTTGGAGGGTCAACCGCTTTCCGTTTGACAACACCCTTACAGGTTTTTCCTGCAGAGACAGTTTAGCATTAGTTTCATCATATGACAAAAATCGTTTTTGACATGCAGAAATGCCGCAACCATGCAAGGTTGGAGGCATTTTTTTATTGCTTTGCGTATAATTTTCGGCATATTTCCCAATGAGATTTTTTAATGGGACCGATTATAGACGGGGGAGGGATATTATCTTGCATTTTTTCATGTTCGGGGAGTAAAATAAAGGGGCAATTTATACTATGGAGGGCTTTAAATAATGAGGATCAAACGTTGTTTGGCATTCATGCTGGCACTGTTTTTGTTGTTTTCGGAGACTGCAACCGCATTCGCGGGAGAGGTTTCGAACAACGGAGCAGTGCCTTTTGAATTTGTTGAGGAAGAAAAGGGCGATGTGTCGGAGAATTCCGAGGCATTGATTTCAGAAAACGAGTCTCAGGAAGAAGTCGTTGAATCGGAAGTAAATGAATTCAACGACGGTGAAAATAAGATCGTCGCAATGGAACTTATTTCCGAACCGACGGAAAATAGATATTATGCATATTTTTCAAAAAAAGCAAACCTTCGCACACCCTATGGAATAGAGGTTAAGGTCACGTACGAGAACGGTGAAGTGATGTTGCTGGAATACGGAGATCTGATTGCCGGCAACGGTCCTGTCCTTAATGAAGGACTTAAAAATGACAAAGACCAATGGGTAGACGATGTCAGTACAAACGGTATTTTTGAAGGGTATCCCGCAGGAAAATATCGTCATGTATACTCTGCAAAAAATAACAGAGATGTAACTTTCGAATTTGATGTAATCGTTAAGTCATGGGAATCTATTCCGAAACTGGAGCTTGATGATACCGTTTCAATGAAGGCTACAAATGAGTGGTATGTCAGTGAAACTTTGACGACTATAGGCGAAAAATATGGCGATGCATTGTATTCAATGACTCTTGAAGCAGGCGATTACAAGATAAGCTCCTCGGAAAAAATAAAAATAGACAATTTATATGATTCCAAGGGAAATGTAGTGTCTGTGGAGGACAGGCTTACGCCTTCATTGGAAAAGTATTTCACAGTGTCTGCGGGTACGTATTATATAGTGCTTGGTTCGGCCGAAGACACCGAGATCACTTTGTCCAAAGACAACAAACCGAAGTCTCTTGAGGTAGTTTCAGAACCGGAAAAAGACTCTTTTGTATATGGTATTGAGCACCCTTCTTTAGAGGGATTAAAGATAAAAATCAAGTATGATGACGGGACCGAAAGCAAAGCGTACGCAGTTTCATCACTTGAGGCTATCGGTATATTCTCATTTTATATATTCAATGAAGACGATACTAAAGCTCAATATGTCGACGGTCGCCTTGCGCCCGGAAAGTACTATTATAAGGTGTTTCCGGATGCGGACCCTTCTCTTTATAAGATTTATGATTTTACGGTCAAGGAGTTGAATGCACCCAATGTAAGCCTTGGGCAGAAGGTAAATCTCAAAAAGACCGCAAGAGTGGTTGAGGATGACAGTCTGGTTTATCCTTCATTATATGACGAAGAGGGAAAGCCTTACGATCCTGAATTTTATAGTATCAATCTTACAGAAAACGAATCCTATTTGTTTTCTTTTGACTCAGATTTTGTCAGCTACGTAATTTATGGTCCGGATTATAAGCCCGTAACTACAACCAATCTGTATGATGAAAAATTTGATTATACACCCACAAAGACCGGTACATACTATCTCCAGATAAATTCATGTAGCGGAAAGTTTTGTGTTGCAACGCCTGAAGCAATCACGGAAGTTAAAATACTGAGCCCTCAGCACCATAGTGTTACGTATGCGCGTGCTGAATATGATGAGAAATCCGATCCTTTATACTTCGTACTTACAGGTATGCGTGTTCGTATGGTTAATGCAAAGGGCGAAAGCCTCGAATGTTCAGCTTACGACGATACCTGGAAGGCTAAGGGAATCGGTATTGAATGGCTCTATGATGTATCAGGCAACAAAGTCTCTGAATTGGAAGAAAACGAAGACTACTATCTCAAACTTAAGGTGCCGGGATTTGAAGGCGAAGCTATAGGTGCGGAATTGCTTAAGATAAAAGCACTTCCCATTGAAGACCTTACCATTACAAAGGGTGAAAAGTATTATCTTCCCCTTTATAAATACGGGCACATTTCGGGTTCAACAGAATATTTTGCGGATGTTAAAGCCGGAAAATTTTACCGATTCAAGAGCAATTCCGGATCCAAGATAATGCTTTGTGACAGTGGAAATTTAGTAGCAGGCTCTGAAGTCATCAGTAAAGACGGTGGTTCTGTTTATAAGGCAGAAAAGGATGGACGTCTTTACTTTGATGTTACGGACGAGTTTTTGAAGGATACTGACTACTCTGCTGAAATTCCGTCCCCTTGGATAATGTACGAAGAGGTGGAAAAAGGGGTTTATGAGGCTGATGCAAAAAAGATCATAGGACTTGAAATAATAAAAGCGCCAATGGATGGTACTTTTTATGAGTATTATTCAAAGGAATTCAGTCCTGCCGGAATCGAACTGAAGATTACTTACGGTAATGGTACGGAATATATTGCCACAGATGTTATTGACATCCAAAATCATGGAGTTAAAGATCTTTCACTTGGGGACAAAGATTTAAACCAGGTCCAGCGAACCGCTACAAATGGAGTTTTTACTGGATATGCAGCGGGGAATTATAAACATGTTTATGCAGTATTTAGTCCTAAATATATCAAGTGTGGATATGATGTATCGATAAACTCCTGGGACGATATATCGGAATTACCGTTAAATGAGTCGGTTTTGGTAAAATCGAATGTGTATAAAAAAACGGTAAACGGCTCGATAAACATGACTGCCTATGGTGACAACCTGTATAAAGTCACTCTTGAAAAGGGCGATTACCTGCTCACTTCGGTTGATGAGGGATATGGGTTAAGTGTTCCTGAAATGTATGACTCAAAAGGAAATAAGGTCACTCCGGATGGACTGAAGTTTAATACATATTTGAAAAGTCATTCGTTTACTGTTGATAAAGCAGATACTTATTACATAGAATTCAATGTCACTGAAGATGCAACGGTTACGCTGGTAAAGGACACAGCTCTAAAACCTAAAGAAATCGAGGTCATTTCGGGACCGGACCAATCTTCTTTCCTGTATGGATTTGAATCTCCCTATGCAGGTGGCATAAAAGTTAATGTGAAATATAAAGACGGTTCTTCAACGGGGGAACTGTTATATAATTCTGCTAAATTTAACGAACTGTTTTATCTTACAATCTGTACGGAAGACGGAAAGAGTGCGTGGAGCATAAGGGACAAGTATGACAAGTATCCGCCCGGCAAGTACGTTTTCCGAATTGTATTAAGGGATAAACCGGAATTATATAAAGATTTTCCGTTCACGATCAGAGCGCTTGAATCACCTGATCTTGCTGTTGGTGGAAAGGTATCGTTATCAAAGAATTACAGGAAATACACCGACGAGCATGGTTCGATCAGTTACACGCCCTTTGATGAGAATGGGAAATTGATGGCACAAAAATATGTCTCTGTTAACCTGATTGAAAAAGAATCATATCATTTTTCTTTTGATGCGGAATCGATACAGGCTTCTTTATATGATGAAGCATTTAAAGCTATAGGGGAGACTATTTACAGCAAGGAGTTTGATTTTACGCCCGTTAAAACAGGAAAATATTACGTGGCAATCTATTCCACCGGCGGTGAAGTGAGCCTTGTGAAGAATCCTGCCACTATTACTGCGGTTACAGTACTTCATCCCCAGAACCAGGAACTGACACATGCGGGGATGCGTGATAATAATGACTGGTTGTTAATATCTTCTTCAGGAATTAAAATACATATTGAATATTCAAACGGTGATGTTATTGAATGCGAAGAGGGTGATGAAATCTGGGACAGTCTCGGTGTGACCGTTGATTATCCCTATGATGCTTCGGGTGTAAAAATAACGGAGCTGGTTATGGAAAACGGGAACGGATATCACAGAAGTGAATTGCAGGCAGACACTTACTACTATATTAAGCTTACGGTTCCGGGATATTCAGGAGAAGTGGCGAATGAAGATCTGCTGAAATTCAAGGCTGTTTCCAAAGCAGAGCTTACTTTGAAAGCCGGAGAAAAATATAAGATACCTGTTGATGATAAGGGACAGCTGATCGAAGCACAGGTATATTTTGTCAATCTTGAAAAAGGAAAGACTTACAGATTTACAACGAATATAAGGGCTATTTCGATATTTG
Organism: Lachnospiraceae bacterium; assembly: GCA_016281385.1. Lineage (GTDB taxonomy): Bacteria > Bacillota > Clostridia > Lachnospirales > Lachnospiraceae > UBA1258. The sequence goes on from JAEEIN010000178.1 coordinate 16,017, forward strand.
ACGGGCTTGATCTTGTCGGCAGTGTACTTAAGGAGCAGGCTCTTGGGCTGGTGTACACGGCAACGGAAGACAAGAGTCTTACGCTGTCTCTTGCTGATGCATTGGTCAGAAATCTTGATTATTCCGGAAAAGAACCTTACATGTTGTATGAAGAGACTGAAGGTCCAAAAAGTATTGTTGTTAAGGAGGCTCCTTCGAAACTTTCATATGTGTATGGAGTCTATTCTCCGGAACCTGAAAATGTAACTATCAATGTGACATATGATTCGGAAGTTACAACAGTTTCTTATGACATTTTCGTTTATCATCGTGTTAAGTGGAAACTGTTCTCCGCAGAAGGCGTTGAGGCCGTAAAGGATGAAAAAGGTAATTATCCTGTTGGAACCTATTTTTACGGTTACACCATTGATGGTCTGAATGCATGGTATTACGATACCGCAAACAAGGTAGAGATCATTGCAGCTCCCGCGGAATACACGGTTACTTTTGAATCGAATTATCCTGTGGCTGATGCTCAGAATGTAAACGCGACTCAAGCTTTAAAGTACAATACAAAGATGGAACTGGCGGCAAATACCTTTGCCTGTGAGGGTTATTCTTTCGCAGGATGGGCACTTTCTGCAGACGGGGAAGTTGAATACGCAGATAAAGAAAGCGTCCTTAACATTGCAGGTGAAGCGGAATCCATCACATTATATGCAAAATGGACACTGAATGGCTATCGGATCCGTTGGCATCTTGCAGGTGCGTCATTTGTGGATCCCGATTCAATCCCGACTTCATATACGGTCAATTCCGAGACAATACTCGTTCCCGGAAAAGAGGCTGTTGATACTGTCAGCGAACATTTTGCTTTTGACGGATGGTATGAGGATGTTGATTACACAAAGCCCGCAACAGGTATAGAAAAGGGCTCCGTCGGAGACAGGGATTTCTTCTTAAGGATAAAGCCTGATTGCTATACCATCAGATACTTCGGAAACGGCAATAAAGGCGGCGGAATGATGCAGGATCTGGTGGTTTATTATGGAGTTGATGCGACTCTTGCAAAAGTCGGATTCAAAGACAGCCGTGCGTTCCTGGGCTGGGCATTAAGCGCTTCAGGTGAGCCTGAGATAAAAGACGGAAGTACCATTGATATCAGCAAATATGCCGACAAGCTGAATGAAGAGGATAGGACACTTACCCTTTATGCAGTCTGGAAAAATGATTTTACCATTCATTATGAAACGAACGGTGGAACGCTTTTCGGGGACTATCCGTCATCTTATACCTTCGGCTCCAAGTTTAATCTTCCCAAGCCTTCAAGGACGGGGTATACCTTTGCGGGCTGGTATAAAGAAGCTGAATTAAAGACCAAGATCGACAAGATAGCAAAGACAACATCGGGAGATCTTGTTCTTAATGCAAAGTGGACACCCGTAAAGTATACGGTGAAGCTTGACGCAAACGGTGGAACGGGCAAGATGAAAAATCTGACGTTCACTTATGATGTTGCAGCATCTGCGCCCGAGTGTAAATATACCAAGAAGGGTTATACGTTCAAAGGCTGGACTGTTGCGGCAAATAAGAGCGCGGCAGCAGCATTCGAGTCGGAAGAGGTGTTTGATGCATGGAAGTTGGGCAATACCTTCTATGCTTCCGGCGATGAACTATTAAATCTTGCAACAACAAAACAGACTGTTGTTCTTGCGGCTGTCTGGGTAAGAGAAACTTATAGAGCAGAATTTGAGACCTTTGGCGGAACCGATATTGCTCCGATAGATTATTTCTACAATAAATCGGGCAATTCCTTCGAACTTCCCGCAAATCCTTCTAAGGACGGCTATGCTTTCGTAGGCTGGTACAGCGATGAGAAGTTTAGTAAGAAGGTAACAAATACAAAGGGCTTCTGCGGAAACATGACTATTTACGCGAAGTGGAAGGCTGATTACACCATAGAGTTTAATAAGAGCGCAGAGGATGCGACCGGAACCATGAATCCTCAGAAAATGGTTTATGGCACTTCAAAGGCACTTACCAAGAATGCCTTTAAGAGAACCGGTTATGTATTCATGGGCTGGGATACCGACAGTAAGGCCCAAACCGTTGTTTATACGGATAAGCAGAAGATCATCGGTGAAATTGATGTTTCTACGTTGGTTCTCTATGCTGTATGGAGAAAAGAATTCACGATTACATATGTGACAAACGGCGGCGCAGAAGAAGGCGGAAGCCCTACCGGTTACTCTTATGGCGAAGGGGTTACGCTCAAAAAAGCGGTCCGTCACGGCTACACATTTGTCGGCTGGTATTCTGATGCGAAGCATAAGAAGAAGGTGACAAGGATCTCCAAGACAGCAAGCGGAGACAAGACCTTCTATGCGAAGTGGAAGGGCCGCAAATATACGGTAGCTTTCAATGCTCTCGCACCTGCAGGTACCAAGTTTACAGGAAAAACAAAGGGCTTTACAGCTGAGTACGGCAAATCAAAGGCACTCACAAAGAACGGTTTTAAGATCAAAGGATATACCTTCAAGGGCTGGGCAGTTAAACCCGGCGGTCCCGTGGTTTATGCAAACGGCGAAAAACTCACCGAAGCCAATATGGGCGGCTACGCACAGGGAATTAATCTTTACGCAGTCTGGGAGAAAAACTGCTACTGCGTAACCTATAAGATGGGCGGAATTCTTCCTGACGAGGTAGTCGAGGGAGCTTACGACGTGGATTCGGGATACACTCTCGAGGAGCCTTCAAGGATCGGCTACACATTCCTTGGGTTCTATACGGATAAGAAGTGTAAGAAGAAGGCAAAGGACCTTGCTCCCGGAAGTACGGGAAATAAGACCTTCTACGCAAAGTGGAAGGCGAATAAGTAATTATCGCATAACTTATCTGCCTTTAAGAATATTATTGATTTTCGTATGAAAAGATAGTACCATTAAAGCATAAAAAGGGTGTTGCCGTAGTTAACGGTTGACCCTCAGTGTTGGCTAAAAGAAATAACCGCTACCTTAGGCTGGGGCGGTTATTTCTTTCTCCTGTGATTACCGAAAATGTATCCAAGTTCGAAGACAGCTATCCCAAAGGACAGCAATGCGAGAAATGCCGCAACCATGCGAGGGTTGTGGCATTTTTTTGTTGGCCTTCGCAGAATTTTCAGCATATTTCCCAATGGCTTTTTTGGACGCGACAAAACCATGATAAAAAGGGTGTTGTCTTGCAATTTACCCCCGATAAGGGTAAAATGTTCATACAATATTTTTATGCTATGGAGGGTTACATATAATGAGAATCAAACGTGGTTTGGCATTTATGCTGGCACTGCTTCTTTTGTTCTCGGAGACTGCAACGGCCTTTGCGGCTGATGTTTCCGGAAGTGAAGCGGGGCCTTTTTCATTATCCGAGGAGCAGGTTTTGGATGTGTCCGAGGATGATGTGATTGATGTGGTGTCGGATGAGATCACAGAGAATGTGTATGAAGATTCTGAACCCACATTCACATTTAGTGAAGGCGATTATAAGGCTGTATATTATTACGGCTTAGAGACCGATGTGCGCAATAATTCGTTCATGGTCAAAAGTAATGCCATAATACAGCCGGAGAATTCTGGCTCTGTAATGTTTTTTGATTATGGCACGGCCGGAACCTGGACAGCTGCGGCAACGCTGGCCAATGCGGTTGATAAAGAAGAGCATAAACCTGTAAAAGCCGATGCTAACGGATATCTCCCTGTGGGCGAGTATTTGATGCCCTTGACGAAGGAAGTATCTTCGGTGGAATATACGGGATATTTTCCTTTTGAGGTAAAATCACTCGACTCGATTGAGGAGATCAAATCCACTACGCCCAAAGAGGGTGCGGGTCTGGGATATCATTGGTATAAGCTGGCAACCTCTGACGGACAGGTCTATAAGCCCAAACTTGAATTTAACAATTATTTGGGGAGCTGGTTACTTGAAGAGTACTACTTTGATGAAAATGGCAAAGTGCAGCTTGAAGCTCAGGGAGAATCGAGACTTCCCGGAGCAGATGGCAGAACGTACTATATTCTGGTCAGAAATGATTCAGACGACGGATTCATTTTATCCATAGAGCAGGGAAAACTGGTAACGGGTTTGTCAATTGATAAAGGTCCTGCAAAGACGCAGTTCTATTACGGCGTTGAAAATATTTGGAACGGCAGTTTTGACGGACTGAAGCTGAAGGGAACTTATAAAGACGGATCTGAAGAAATACTTGAGGTCAGACGATCTTATCGTGGGGAAGGACTCCCTCAGAATACCGATTTCTTTGAGTATAAGATTGTCAACAGCACAACCGGTGAGACGATAGAAAGGGACTCTGCAGGCTACTATCCCGTGGGTAGCTATACCGCAAAAATTTCTGTAGACGGAAATACTGTTGCTTTTCCCATTGAGATAATCTCACTTGATTATATGCCCTTGATGTCAACCGATCCGGACTATCCGGTGAGCCTCTCCGCTGAGGGGGCATCTCCCAAATATGTAAAAACATTTTTCAAGTTAGATGTCGAAGCAGGCAATACGTACAATATAACGTTTTCAGATGAAAAGAATTCGCATGCATTCATTGATGAATATGTGGTATATAGATATAATGCTCCTCACTATGACGGCATAGAAGTTAAAGGGGATAATAAAAATATTTCATTTACGGCAAATAGTACAGAAACGCTGTATTTGTCATTCAGAGTCTTTACGGAGTGTAATGTTTATGCAAAGAAATTGAGAACGATCAGTTCTCTCAAACTTGAAAAAACTCCTTCGGAAGATCGTTACTATGCATATTTTACTCAGAATATTACTCCGTATGGAGCTGAACTGTACGCATCCTATATGGATGGACTCATAGGACAAACGATCAAATTCGATGAACTTGCCGAAAATGGCATTTCCAGTTACCTCATTGATGATGATGGGGATCGGGTTAATATTGTAAAATATAACGGTTTCTACGGATACCCTTCCGGAAATTACACACTTTTATTTGATGCTGACGGCGCAGGGACCGGTTATCCTGTAACGATCAAGTCATGGGATGATATTCCTAAACTGGAGGTTGGAAAGTCGGAAGTCCTAAAGGCTTCGATGTATTATGTTAAGGATAAAAACGGAAGTACCGTAAGTCTCCGTTTTGTTGAACCGATATATAAAATGCATCTCGATCCCGGTGATTATGCAATTACATCGAATGAATTTACATCTGTTTCGTACATATATGATTCGCAAGGCAATAAACTGACGGGTGTGGATAGTCGATTTGAAAAGACCCATTACTTCACAATTTCCAAAACGGGAGATTATTATGCATCGCTCCAGTCGGCAGACAATACAACGATAACTCTTAAGGGTGGTGCCGATGTTCTTAAGCCGGTTGAAATCATAGTCGGAACTCAACCTGTCAAAAGGACATTCTTATATGGTTTTGATGATCCGGATATGAGTGGTTATTCAATTTGCGTAAAATACAGCAATGGTACTTATAGCGACAACTTTGAGTATTTTTCGGACAGATGTCCTTTTGATTACTCCGTCAAAACAATAAGCGGGGATGAGGCATGGAATATAAGAGACGAAAACGGAAGATTGCCTGTAGGCAGATACTTCTGGCATATTTATGCGAAGGGTGCAGAATCGGTATACAAGGACATAGTGTTTGAAGTAGTTCCTGCAAAGATGGATGCCACTCTTGTTCTCGGAAAAGAACAGTCGCTTGAGTGTAATATGCGAAAAAGCAATGACGGCTACTATTCTTACTATTTTCCGTTTGATGAAAAAGGTAATCCGCTGACTCCCTATCTGTTGGCGGTAGATTTGGAAAAAGGAGAATCATACCAGATTTTAAATGATTCTGCGTATGGAAGCATCCAATTATTCGGCCCTGATTATTATGAGATAGGATATGGAAATAAAGGTCTCAATTTTACCGCTGAAAAAAGCGGAACTCATTATCTGAAGGTGTATACTTCGGGCGGAAAAGTTTCTGTCAGCTCAGCTCCGGGATTGGTATATGTTACAGTAGAGGCCGGAATCAGAGAAAACATCATATTTGTCGGGGAAAATGAATCACAGCAGCAGGATATAATCAATAGCTGGTTTGTTAAAGGAATAGAACTGTTTCTTGAGTATGATAACGGTGATCGGGTATGGTGCGAACAGGGAGATCAGACGTGGACTGATCTTTCCATAAGTTACAGTAATGATCTGAATAAGATTTTACCCGTTGATCCGGATGATAACTACAATGGTGTTCTCGAAGCAGGCAAGGAGTATTATATTCCCATTACTATTCCCTGCTACGACGGAACAATAGCAAATGCTAAAGACGTTAGGTTCAGTGTAGCATCAAAGGCTGACAGAACGTTAAAGAGCGGGGATAAGATCACACTTTCGACAGATGACGCAGGTCGTATCAGAGGATTTGGCGTTTATTATCTTGATGTTGAGGCGGGAAAAACTTACAGGATCAAATCAGACTGCTATATCAATGTATCCACCGGGCTTAGCAGAGGTGATTATGTTGGAGGCATTTACGGCCATGCACCGATGATCTATACTGCCGATAAAAATGACATATTAAGATTCGAGATAAGAGATGATTCAAAATTCGAGAAAAAACCGATAATAACTGTTGACGAGGTTGCAAAGCCCATAAGTGCATCGGTTACAACGGCACCTTCGAAATTGCAGTATGAATATGGCATTCTCTATCCGAAACCGGAAGGCGTTGTGATTACGGTTAAAACGGAAAATGATGATCAGGTTATCAAATATGATCAGTTCGAACAGTATGGAGTTCGTTGGGAATTCATCGATGCCGACACTAACAAGGCACCGAAATACGATTCAAAAAATAACGCTCCGAAGGGAAAATACTATTTCCGGTATAAAATCCCGGGCATAGGCAACTATGATGACACAAAGAATGAGATTACGATCGGTTCCGCCGATCCAAACTACAAGGTAGTATTTAATTCAAACTACCCCATTGAAGTATCGAAGCCGGATGCGAAAGTTACCAAGACCTATTCGACAAACAAGATAGTAACGCTTGCGGCAAACAGCTTCAAATGTCCCGGTTACAGGTTCTGCGGCTGGGCTGATGCACCGAACGGATCTGTTGAATACGTTGACAAGGCAACCGTTGAGAACCTTGCCGGAGAAGCGGATTCTGTGGATCTTTATGCTGTATGGCAACTTGAGAGATATTCCATCAAATGGCATCTTGAAGGCGGTGCTTTTGAATCCGGATGCGAAGGACCGACGGAATATACCATCAATTCTTCAAAGATCGAGTTGCCCATTCCGGAAGCACTAAAGACCATGACCGGCTTCACTTTTGCAGGATGGTATACGGGAACCGATTACAGGACCGAGGCGAAGGCAATTGATGCCGGCTCCACGGGAAATCGCGATTTCTATGCAAAGTGGACTCTTACCGATTATACGGTACGCTTTAACGGAAACGGAAACACCAAGGGTGGTTCCACTAAGGATGTTAAGGTCTATTATGGAGTGGATATTCCTCTTACAAAGAACGGATTCAAATCTGATGCTGCTTTCCTTGGATGGGCACTATTCCCTACCGGAGAAGTTAAGTACGCAGATAAGGCTTCGATAAATATAAAGGACTGTTTGAGTGATGTCAAAGAAGGCAAGATACTTGATCTTTATGCGGTTTGGCAAAAAGATTTTGAAATCACCTATGAGACCGACGGCGGAACGTTTTCCGGTGAATGCCCGACATATTACACATATGGCTCCAAGTTCGATCTTCCCAAGCCCACTAAGGCAGGTTATACCTTCGCCGGCTGGTATAAAGACGCTGAGTTTAAGACAAAGATCGATAAGATAACAAAAACAACGTCGGGACATCTTGTTCTAACTGCAAAATGGACGCCTATAACCTATACGTTAAAATTTGATTCAAACGGCGGAAGCGGAAAGATCAAGAATATTACCGCAAAATATGAAGATAAGGTAATGCTTCCCGACAGGGGTTCTGTTAAGAAGGGATACAGACTTGTGGGATGGACCCGCCCCGAGTGCAAAGCGACTGCTGCAACTATAGACAGTCCGGAAGGATATCTTGATTTTCAGGAGAATTATCCGTTCTTCAATACTGTAGAAATACCTGTTAAGCAGCTGATCACAAGCGGCAAGACGATCTCCCTTGCAGCGGTATGGGTTAAGTGTGACTACTATGCTTACTTCGTGACTTACGGAGGAAGTTCGATCACACCTATTATGTATCACTACAACGGAAAAGGTGAAGCCTTTGAACTTCCCGCACCGCCTGAAAAAGACGGATATACATTTGATGGCTGGTATCTCGACGATAAGTTCACCAAGAAATTAACAACAACAAAGGGTCTCTACGGCAGCATTAGCATATATGCAAAGTGGAAAGCCGATTATGTTGTAAGCTTTGACAAGGCAGCAATTGAAGCTACCGGAACGATGGAATCCAAGACCTTTACATTCAACAAGGCAGAAGCACTTCCGAAGAACGGATTTACCAGAACAGGATATGTGTTCATGGGATGGGATACAGATCCAAGTGCCGATGAGGTTGTTTTTGCGGACAAAGAAAAGATAACCGGTATTATCGGAAAACCGTCGATCACTTTGTATGCTGTATGGCGCAAAGAGTTTAACCTGATCTACAATGTAAATGGCGGATCACTTCCGTATGGATATATTACGAGTTATACATATGGAGACAGTGAGGTTGTTCTTCCTACACCTGTTAAGGGCGGATATACATTCGGCGGCTGGTATACGGATGCCAAGTTTAAGAAGAAAGCTTCCATAAAAGCAACCACCTACGGAGATGTGGAACTCTTTGCAAAGTGGACCGGTAGTAAGTTTACTGTTGTATTTGACGGAAACGGCGGAAAAGGAAAGATGAAGAAGCAGTCCTTTACCTACGGAACCGCCAAGGCCCTTACAAAGAATTCCTTCAAGAAGAAGGGATATACATTTAAGGGATGGTCGTTCTATGGAAACGGACCGGTGGAATATACCGATGCCGTAAAACTTTCCGACAAATATTCACCCGCGATCAATGCGATCGATATAGGCAGCTACAAGGAGACAATCTGGCTGTATGCTGTATGGGAGAAGGATATTTATACCATAAGTTACGATATGGGCGGTGTTATTCCCAATCCCGACAATGATGCGCGCTACGAACATGTATATTCCATCGGCTGCGGATACACTCTTCCCGAACCCGAAAGGATCGGATATACTTTCCTTGGCTACTATTCAGACAAGAAGTTCAAGAAGAAAGTGACGGGGATCAAGCCTACCGATACCGGTAACAAGACCTTCTACGCAAAGTGGAAGATAAATAAGTAATGAGGTTTTTTCAGAGGCCCGTCAGAGGGCGGGTCTCTGCTTCTGTGAGGGGATCAAAAACAACAGGAGAATGATACGATGAAACTTACAAATGAAGAATTAAAAAAGATCTATTTCGGTGCCTACAGATTTGAAGAGACAAAGGATGGTTTTCTGCAGGCTTTTCAGTACAACAAGGAGCAGGAAGACTATTTTGAAAGAGTAAGCGATTTCTGGTTCGAAAGATGTACCGCTTCGACCGTCAAGACGCTTGAGTTTTCTACTAAGGCCAAGAAGTGTTCTTTTTCCTATAAGATCATCTGGAGAGGATCGGAGGATTCTGTTGAACTTGCGATCGACGGTATAGTTACGAAGATCTATTACCTCAGAGACCTTAAGAATGAAGGGGCATTTGAGTTTGATCTTCCCGAAGGTGAAAAGAACGTTGTTATTTATCTTCCCTCGGATGCAACGATGATCATAAAGGACTTTGAGATCGACGCTGAGGTCATTCCGGCTAAGAAGGGTGCAAAGGTACTTTGGCTGGGCGACTCCATCACTCAGGGATTCGGCCCTTTAAGAAGTTCATGTACCTATGTAAGTGTTGCAAACAGACTTCTTAACTACGACATCATCAACCAGGGTATCGGCGGATATGTTTACGACAAGAATTCCCTTATGAAGATGGAGGGTTATACCCCCGATAAGATCATAGTTGCTCTCGGAACGAATCAGTTTGGCAGCGAGACCATGGACGATGTGGAAGAGTATTATGTACGCCTTATGGAGATCTACGGAAATGACATGCCCGTCCTTACCGTTACTCCCCTGTGGAGAGGAGACGTTCCCAACGGTGAGCCCACTCTTATCAAGTTCTGCAACAACATCAAAGAGATCTGCAAACAGTATAAGAACATTACCATCGTGGACGGATTCAAACTCGTTCCCCACCTTCCCGAGTACTATCTTGACAACCTTCACCCCAATCCCCTGGGAGCCGAGGTTTACGGACGTAATCTCGTGGAAGCCATCAGAAAGATCGGATTTTAAAAACAAAAATGATAATGAAAAGGCCCGTCGTAATGACGGGCCCTCTTTTGTTTAGGCGAAAATGAGTCAAAAAATGCACGAACAAATGTTCTAAAATCTATGGACAAAGCAAGGAAAAAATGGTACACTTCTCTAACAATGTACCGTTAACAAAAGACGAGGTCGTATCGGAATGGAATTTAAACTTCACTCGGAATATCAGCCTACAGGCGACCAGCCTCAGGCAATAAAGGAACTTGTAGAGGGTTTTAAACAGGGCAACCAGTTTGAAACTCTGCTTGGCGTTACCGGTTCGGGTAAGACCTTTACCATGGCCAACGTCATTACAGCCCTTAACAAGCCGACCCTTGTTCTTGCCCATAATAAAACACTGGCAGCGCAGCTCTATTCGGAGTTTAAAGAGTTTTTTCCCGAGAATGCGGTTGAGTATTTTGTTTCTTATTATGATTATTACCAGCCCGAGGCCTATGTGCCTCAGTCGGATACTTATATAGAGAAGGATTCTTCTATTAATGACGAGATCGACAGATTGAGACTTTCCGCCACCGCTTCCCTTACGGAGCGTAAGGACGTTATTGTGGTTTCTTCGGTTTCATGCATCTACGGTCTGGGTTCGCCCAAGGAGTTTAAGGCCATGAGTCTGTCGCTTCGCCGTGGCCAGCAGATAGATCGTGACGAGGTTATCCGTGGCCTTGTAAGCATTCAGTATTCGCGTAATGACATGGAGCTGAGCCGTAGTACCTTCAGGGTTCGGGGCGATATCCTTGATGTGGCGCCTTCCGTATCTTTTCACAGCGCCGATTACCTGATAAGGATCGAGTTCTTCGGCGACGAGATAGACCGTATAACGGAAGTTGATGCTCTGACGGGCAAGGTTTTAAGGACTCCCGACCATGTCATGCTTTTCCCTGCTTCTCATTATGTAGTGGAGCCCGATACCATGAAGCGCGCCTGCGAGGATATCGAGGCGGAGCTTTATGAACGTGTCAGATTCTTTAAGTCCGAGGACAAGCTGATCGAGGCTCAGCGTATAGCGGAGAGGACGAACTTTGATGTTGAGATGTTACGCGAGACCGGCTTCTGTTCGGGTATCGAGAACTATTCGAGACATTTTGCGGGAACCGCTCCCGGTGAGCCCCCCAAGTGTCTTCTCGATTACTTTGACGGGGATTTTCTTCTTATAGTTGACGAGTCCCATATTACCCTTCCACAGGTTCGCGGAATGTATGCCGGCGACCGTTCCAGAAAAACAACACTGGTGGACTATGGTTTCAGACTTCCTTCAGCATTGGACAACAGACCCCTTAACTTTAACGAGTTTGAGCAGCGTATAGATCAGATGCTCTTTGTTTCCGCAACTCCCGGCGATTACGAGGCGGAGCATGAGCTTTTAAGGGCGGAGCAGATCATAAGGCCCACGGGCCTTTTGGATCCGCCGGTTGATGTGCGTCCCGTTGAGGGCCAGATAGACGACCTTATCGGACAGATCAGGAAGGAAACCGCCAAGGGCTTTAAGGTTCTTGTTACAACCCTTACAAAGAAGATGGCGGAGGACTTAACGGACTTCCTTGCGGAAGCGGGAATAAGGGTTAAGTATCTCCATTCGGATATAGATACACTTGAGCGAAGCGAGATAATAAGGGACATGCGTATGGACATGTTTGACGTTCTTGTGGGTATCAACCTGCTGCGAGAAGGCCTTGATATTCCGGAGATATCCCTTGTTGCGATCCTTGATGCGGACAAGGAAGGTTTCTTACGTTCCGCAACTTCTCTCATTCAGACCGTCGGACGTGCCGCACGAAACTCCGAAGGTCATGTTGTGATGTATGCGGACACCATCACCGATTCCATGCGCATCTGTCTTGATGAAACGAAGCGCAGACGTGAGATCCAGATGAAATATAACGAGGAGCATGGAATCACACCCACTACCATAAAGAAAGCTATCCGTGATGTCATCAGCATCTCCTCCGGCGAGGCAAAGAGCGAGCCGAAGTTCGAGAAGGACGTGGAATCCATGAGCCGCATGGAACTGGAGCAGGAGATAAAGAAGATATCCGAGAAGATAAAGAAGGCGGCAGCGGAGCTGAATTTCGAGCTCTGCGTGGAGCTGCGTGACCGCATGCTCGAGATGAAAAAAGAATTGTATGATATGGAGTCAAAGTAATGGCTGAAGCAAAGAAGATGCTCCCTAAATACGGAGTGATCCATGTTCAGGGAGCGAATGAACATAACCTTAAAAATCTGACGGTGGACATACCCAGAAACGAACTTGTTGTTCTTACGGGATTATCGGGATCCGGAAAGTCTTCCCTGGCATTTGATACGGTTTATGCCGAGGGACAGAGAAGATATATGGAGTCTCTATCTTCCTATGCAAGGCAGTTTTTGGGAATGATGGAGAAGCCCAATGTGGAGAGGATCGACGGTCTTTCCCCGGCTATTTCCATCGACCAGAAATCCACCAACCGAAACCCCAGATCCACGGTCGGAACCGTGACGGAGATATACGATTATTTCCGTCTTCTTTACGCGCGTATAGGTATCGTTCACTGTCCGGAATGCGGTCGTGAGATCAATCGCCAGACTGTGGACCAGATGGTGGACCGTATCCTTGAACTTCCGGAAGGCACGAAGCTGTCCTTGCTTGCGCCTGTTGTAAGGGGCAAGAAGGGCCGCCACGAGAAGGTGCTTGAGAAGGCGCTTAAATCCGGTTATGTCCGTGCCGTGATCGATGGTAATATGTATGACCTTACGGAAGAAGAAGTCGAGCTTGACAAGAATATAAAGCACAATATCGAGATTGTTGTGGACAGACTTGTGGTACGTCCCGATATCAGAAAGCGTCTGGCTGATTCCATAGAGACCGTTCTGAACCTTTCCGAAGGGCTTTTGTCTGTGGATGTAGTGGGAGGAGAGTCGATAATGTTCTCTTCAAGCTTTGCCTGCCCCGACTGCGGCATAAGCATTCCCGAGATCGAGCCGCGTTCTTTTTCCTTTAACAATCCCTTCGGTGCATGTCCGGCATGTCTGGGACTGGGCTATAAGATGGAGTTTTCAAAGGAGCTTATAATACCCGACGATTCTTTGAGTCTGCAGGAAGGCGCCATCGCGATAAACGGTTTTAAGTCTGTTTTTACTCCCTCCAGCTGGAGTTATGCGGTTTTTGATGCCATGGCGAAGAAGTACGGATTCTCTCTTTCCACGCCTTTCAGGGATTATCCCGATGAGATCAAGGATCTTCTCTGGTACGGAAACAACGGGGAGAAGTTTACCATCGAATATACCAGTCACAGAGGCCGAGGGCAGTATACCGTTGATTTTGAAGGTATAATCCGTCTTTGCGAAATGAGGTATCGTGAGACTGCTTCCGAGGCATCGAAGGCCGAGTACGAAGCATATATGACCATAACTCCCTGTCCTTCCTGCGGAGGAATGAGGCTTAAGAAGGAATCTCTTGCGGTGACGGTGGGAGATCTTAACATTTTCCAAATCACAAATTTGAGCATTACCGAGTTGTTGGACTTTTTAACGGGGCTTGATCTTTCCGAGCAGCAGCGTCACATCGGTAAGCAGGTACTTACGCAGATAACCGCAAGGGTGAATTTCCTTAAGGATGTTGGACTTTCATACCTTACTCTGGCTCGTGCCACTGCTTCACTTTCCGGCGGCGAGGCTCAGAGAATCCGTCTTGCAACCCAGATCGGATCGGGACTGGTGGGAGTTACATATATCCTTGATGAACCCAGTATCGGACTCCATCAGAGGGACAACGGCAAACTTCTTGCCACTCTTAAACATCTGAGGGATCTTGGCAATACAGTTCTTGTTGTTGAACATGATGAAGAGACCATGCTTGCGGCGGATCATATCATAGATATCGGACCGGGAGCCGGGGTTAACGGCGGTGAGCTTGTTGCTCAGGGAACGGCTAAGGATATCATGAAGGTCAAGGACTCCATAACCGGACAGTATCTTTCGGGTAAGCTTTTCATTCCCGTTCCGGATACTCGTAAGGAGCCCACGGGCTGGCTCACCGTAAAGGGAGCAAGGGAGAACAACTTAAAGAATATAGACGTGGATATCCCGCTGGGAGTAATGACCTGTATCACCGGTGTTTCGGGTTCCGGAAAGTCATCTCTGACCAACGAGATCCTTTACAAATATCTTGCAAAGAAACTGAATCGTGCGCGTACGATCCCCGGAAATTTCGACACCATCGAGGGTATCGAGCAGCTTGATAAGATAATAGATATAGACCAATCCCCTATCGGGCGTACCCCCAGATCGAATCCCGCAACCTATACAGGCGTATTCGATCAGATAAGGGACCTCTTTGCAAATACCCGCGAGGCTAAGGAGAGAGGATATTCCAAGGGAAGGTTCTCCTTCAATATAAAGGGCGGACGCTGCGAAGCCTGTCAGGGTGACGGTATCATCAAGATCGAGATGCACTTCCTTCCGGACGTGTATGTTCCCTGTGAAGTCTGCGGCGGAAAGCGGTATAATCGGGAAACTCTCGAGGCACTTTATAAAGGAAAGTCTATTTATGATGTGCTGGATATGACGGTGGATGAAGCAGTTGATTTCTTTGAGAATGTTCCGTCCATCCGCAACAAGATAAAGACAATACAGGATGTGGGCCTTGGATATATCAAACTGGGCCAGCCTTCAACGCAGCTCTCCGGCGGTGAAGCCCAGAGAGTGAAGCTTGCGACGGAGCTTTCAAAGCGCAGCACCGGTCGCACCATCTATGTAATGGATGAGCCCACAACGGGTCTTCACTTTGCGGATGTTCACAAGCTTTCCGAGATCCTTAAGAAACTTGTTGAAGGCGGTAATACCGTTATTGTCATTGAGCACAATCTCGATATCATCAAGACCGCCGATTACATCATCGATATGGGCCCCGAAGGCGGAGACGGCGGCGGAACCGTTATTGCAAAGGGCACACCCGAGGAGGTTGCAAAGGTGAAGGAGTCCTTTACCGGTCAGTACATCAAAATGATGCTTGAAAAGAAGCAGAGGTGAATGGATGAAGGAAAAGAAAATTGATCTTAATCTTATATTGAATATGGCGATCGTTATCCTGACGATAGTCGGAACCGTTGTCATGATCAATTCCAAGGCCAGTGCTACGGGATTGACCGCAAACGGTTTTCAAAACCTGAAATTTTATACGGTGCTTTCAAATGAATTTGCGGGTGTTATCGCACTTTGTCAGATCATCGTCCACTTCAGGGGAAAGCCTTATCTCAAGGTCCCCAAACTTGTTGCTGTAACTGCTGTTACATTGACGTTTCTTGTTGTAGCGGGATTTTTCGGTCCCTTATACGGCTGGCTTAAACTATACAAGCAGGCAAATTTCTATTTCCATCTTGTTGTTCCGCTTGTATGTATGGTTGAATTTTTCACCGCAAAGAATATAGGCGATCTTACGATCAAACATTGCATGATCGCTTCTTTATCCACAGTGGTCTATGGTCTTGCCTACCTTGTCAACATCCTTATCAACGGCGTAGGCGTCTGGCCCGAATCCAATGACTGGTACGGCTTCCTCAACTGGGGCATGCCCGTCGGCCTCACCATCTTCGCAGGTATAATCCTTACATCCTTCGGAGTGGCATGTCTCCTTAGATTCATAAAGAAAAAGATCAAAAGGGCTTCATAAAGAAGCCCTTACATTTAAACAAATAATTCAATGCGTTTATGGTATCATACTTGTTTCAAGATACCAATCACTGTGAATATATTAAAAACCGGGTCGAGTGGCCCGGTTTTTGTGTGTAAAAGAACTGATCATAACAGGTTATTTTTTTCTTTTTTATTTTTATTTTTTAAATCTTCCAGTTCCCGTTCCTGCTCCTTGTCCTTTTCAAGCTCCTCGTCGGAGAACTTGAGTTTGAAGGATTCGTCAAGGTGTTCCAGCAGATCCTTGTACTGATTCTTTGTGGCATGGGCGTTCGTGGAAACGCTCTTGTGCTTGGCAACTGCAGCTGCGGATTTTGCTATGGGCTGAATGGTTCCGGCTCCGGCGATACATCCGCCCGGGCAGGCCATTCCTTCAAGAAGATAACCGTCGTATTTTCCTGCCTTTGCAAGCTGAAGCAGCTTACGACAATCTGCAAGACCTTCAGCGGCTGCCACATTAATCTCTTTGTCAGGATACATTTCGTGGATGCAGTTTACAACCGCACCTGCAACGCCTCCGCTTACGGCAAATCCTCGACCGTCACCGCTGGCACCATGCATCGTGTCGTCATCGGGAAGGGATTTGAAGTCCACCTCTTTTGCTTCAAACATTCCCATTACTTCTTCAAACGTAAGAACAAAATCCACATCACTTCGGATGCTTCTTCGGCTTGCTTCAAGCTTCTTTGCGGCACATGGACCGATGAAAGCCACAAGACAGCCGGGGTGTAACTTCTTTATAAGACGGCCTGTAAGTACCATGGGTGTAAGTGCCATGGAGATACAGTTCGCATATTCGGGGAATAATTTCTTTGCCATTACGGACCAGGCAGGGCAGCATGATGTAGCCATAAAAGGAAGCTTTTCGGGAACTTCGGAAACGAAGTCCTTTGCTTCTTCGATGGTACAAAGATCCGCACCGATGGCTACTTCAACGACATCCTCAAAGCCGAGGGCTTTAAAAGCAGGTCTCATCTTTTCGGGAGTGAAATCGGGACCGAACTGCCCTGTGGCTGCAGGGGCAATAGCGGCATATACAGGTACATCGGACCTTATTGCCTGAATAACCTGGAAGATCTGTGCCTTGTCTGCAATTGCTCCGAAAGGACAGTTTGCAAGACACATTCCGCAGGATACACATTTATCGTAATCAATCTCAGCGCGGCCGTATTCATCTGAGCTTATGGCATTCATTCCGCAGGCCTTTGCGCAGGGTCTCTGCAGCTTCATGATCGCACCGTAAGGACATACAGATATGCACTTTCCACACTTGATACACTTTGACTCATCAATGGTGGAATGACCGTTCTTTATTGTTATTGCGCCTTTGGGACATACCTCTTTACAGGGATGAGCAAGACAGCCCTGGCAAGCATCCGTAACGTTTACTACGTTGTCGGGACATGCGTGGCAGGCAAATTTGATGATATTTATAAGCGGGGGCTGATAATATTTCTCAGGCTTTACACATTCCTCCGCTCCCTGAGTTACCGGTGCCTGTTCCGCCGCGGTTCTGAAAGAAAGACCCATAGCAAGACGCATTCTTTCACGAACGATAGCTCTTTCCAAAAAGACACTGTCTCTGTATACGGAAACTTCACCGGGGATTACGTTGTATGGTATCTCCTCCATTCTTGAAAGATCACCGTCTTCATATTCGTAGGATAACCTCGCAACCTCGGCAAATACACGTTTTCTTATATCATTTACGGAAGTATATATTCCTCTCATTTCAGCCCTTTCTGACTTTGTTAAAAAATTATCTATCTATGTCCACTGATTATAATAGTGCATAGCGAACCTATTTGCAAGGATATTAAAAAACTTATTTAAGTCGCTAAACTATTTTGAAAAATAACCGATATATAGATCAGATAACTCAGATTGTCTTAAGAAATAATAAAAATTTTTCAAACCCCTTTTATGGTGAACGGCTTTGGGTTATAATCTGATTTGATATGTAAATTCGATTACTATGCCATAGAAAGGGGCTTGATATATGCAGTATACAGATATCGGAATTGATCTGGGTACAGCCAGCGTGCTGGTTTATATCCGTGGAAAGGGCGTCGTTTTAAAGGAGCCCTCAGTTGTAGCATTTGACAGAGATTCAAATAAAATAATGGCGATCGGCGAGGATGCCAGATTGATGTTGGGAAGGACACCCGGTAATATAACGGCGGTTAGACCGTTAAGACAGGGTGTTATTTCTGATTATACGGTTACGGAGAAGATGATGAAGTATTTCATCCAGAAAGCTATCGGACACCGTACTTACAGAAAGCCCAGGATCGCAGTATGTGTTCCCAGCGGAGTTACCGAAGTTGAGAAGAAGGCCGTTGAAGATGCAACCTACCAGGCAGGTGCAAGGGAAGTCATCATCATCGAGGAGCCTTTGGCAGCAGCCATCGGCGCAGGTATCGATATTTCCAAACCCTGCGGAAACATGATCGTCGACATAGGCGGCGGAACTACCGACGTAGCGGTTATTTCCTGCGGAAGCCCTGTTGCCAGCACCTCCATCAAGGTTGCGGGCGATGACTTCGACCAGGCCCTCAAGAGATATATGAAGATCAAGCATAATCTCCTTATAGGTGACAGAACCGCCGAAGATATTAAGATTAAGATCGGAACGGCTTATAAGCGTCCCGAACCCGAATATATGGAAGTTAAAGGTCGTAACCTTGTAAACGGTCGTCCCGATAAGATCACGATCTCATCCGACGAAACCCTTGATGCTTTGGAAGATCCCTGCAACCTTATCCTGGATGCTATCCAGAAGGTTCTTGAGCAGACACCTCCCGAACTTTCCGCAGATATTGCGGACCGCGGTATCGTTCTTACCGGCGGCGGAAGCTTGCTTTCCGGTCTTGAGGATCTGATCTCCGACAGGATGGGCATCAATACCGTAACGGCGGAGGATCCCATGACAGCCGTTGCTCTCGGAACCGGTAAGTGCGTTGAGTTCCGTGCAAGCTTCAGACCCGAAGGCTAAATAAAAAGGAGTCCACATGGTAAAAGGTTTATACACAGCATACACAGGAATGATAAACGAGCAGCACCGAATGGACACGCTCACCAACAACCTGGCAAATTCAACCACAGTTGGATTTAAGAAGGAAGGCTCAACCAGCCAGTCCTTTGATTCGGTACTTGCGTATAAGCTTAAGGACGCAGCGGACACTCCCAATATCCCCAAACGTATGGGAATAAACAATCCCGGTGTCAAGATCGGTGAGAACTATACCGACTGGGACCAGGGATCATTTAAAATAACCGACAATACCTATGATCTTGCATTGTCGGGAGACGGTTTCTTTACCATAGAATTTACGAACAAAGCCGGCGAGACATCTACCAGATATACCCGTGACGGCTCGTTCACTCTCACTACCGACGGTTACCTTGTCACCCACGACGGCGACTATGTAATGGGTACCAACGGAAGGATAAAACTCGATACTCTTAAAGATTCGAAGATAGATACGCTGGGCAATATTTATCAGGACGATAAGCTGGTTGCCACGTTGAAGCTTACGGATTTTGAAGATTATAATTACCTGGAGAAATATGGAGAGAATCTCTTAATACCTGTAGAAGGAGCTACATTCAGGGAACCCAACGCGAAGGTTTACTCAGGATATCTTGAGATGTCCAACGTAAACATCGTCACTGAGATGGTGGACCTTATAGCCATCACCCGTCAGTACGAATCCAACCAGAAGATCATCAGATCCATCGATGAGACACTGGAGATCGCAGCGACCCGTTTAGGCAAATTAGGCTAGGAGGTAAAGGCTAAATGGTAAGAAGTCTTTGGACAGCAGCTACAGGAATGCGCGCCGAGCAGACAAACGTTGATACCATCGCAAACAACATCGCAAACGTAAACACTGCCGGTTACAAAACGGAAGTGAACGAATTCAAGTCACTTCTTTATCAGACCATTCAGACAAAAACAACAAGTGCCAACGGAGATCAGAAGCCCGTAGGAGCACAGGTTGGATTGGGTGTACGTAATTCAGCCATCACTTCGATCTTCACCGACGGAGCACTTCTTGCTTCCGAAAGCAGCACCGCTTTCGCATTGTCGGGCCGCGGATTCTTTGCGGTAAGAGGCGAGGACGGAAACACCTACTATACCAGAAACGGTAACTTCAACTGGGCAATGAACGAGCAGGGCGGAATAATGCTTGCAACAAGCGACGGACTTCCGGTCCTTGATTCTACCGGAAAGCCCATCTCTTTTGGTAAGGAATACGAAGCGGGAAGCATCACCGTAACGGGTGACGGAACCTTCTGTTATCCCGACGAGCAGAACAATCCCCAGTCTCTCGGCATCACCTTCGGAATATTCCAGTTTAACAATCCCGCAGGTCTTGAGAAGCAGGATTCGGGTCTTTTCTCCCAGTCCGCAGCCAGCGGAGCGCCCATCAACGAAACCACGAGCAACATGCTTTCAAAAACAAAGGTTTCTCAGGGCTATATCGAAGGCTCCAACGTTCAGATCGTTGACGAAATGGTCAACCTGATCACCGCTCAGAGAGCCTATGAGCTTAACTCGAAGGCAATCCAGGCATCCGACGAGATGCTTCAGCAGGCAAATAACTTAAGGTAAGCATAAGTAATTGTTGAGGACAGATTATGGCAATGGATATCTCTTCAATGAATTCCCTATATACTGATTTCATTAAAAACAACGCGACCGCATCAACCTCTTCCGTAGACGGACAGCGTGACTATTCAAAGGCCACGGATGAAGAGCTGATGGAGGTCTGCAAGAAGTTCGAATCCTATTTCCTTGAGCAGGTCATGAAGGAAATGTGGAAAACGGTGGATACCGAGACTTCGGATTCCGCATCTATGAATACTCTCACAAGCTACTTTAAGGATGAACTCATAAGCAAGACAGCCGAGGAGGCCACGGAAACCAACAGTAACGGCCTGGCTCAGATGCTTTTCGAGCAAATGAAGAGAAATTACAATCTTTAAGATTCTTAATAGCCGCCTTTCCGGGCGGCTGATTTTTTCTTTTTACAAAAGTAAGGAAGTTCCATGGAAAATCTCAGGGGTTATATCAGCGAAATCACATATGCCGCTCCGGATTCTGCGTACAGAGTATGCAGGTTTGTTTTTGATGAGGACAGGGAGGAGACCATTGTAGGCTCCATGCCTTCCGTAAGCGAGGGTGAAATGCTGGAAGTGACCGGAGAATGGAAGGTCCATCCCGTATATGGAAAGCAGTTTTCCGTGCGTTCTTTTTCCGAGATCGAGCCGGAGGACGAAGAGGCGATAATGAGGTATCTGGGCTCGGGACTGATAAAGGGCGTGGGTCCGACTCTGGCCAGACGGATCGTCAATGAATTTGGAAAAACAACCTTCGATGTCATGGAAAAAGAACCCGAGCGCCTTGCAAAGATCAAGGGCATAACCCTTAAGAAAGCAATGGAGATCAGCGAACTTCTCAGGGAGAAGCGGGGATACAGGGATGCAATGATGTTCCTGCAAAGATATGGCATCGGGAACAACCTTGCGGTAAAGATCTACACCTATTATCAGGACAGGATATACAGGATCATCGAAGAAAATCCCTACAGGATAGCAGAGGACATAAGCGGCGTGGGCTTTAAGATCGCCGATGAGATCGCAGCCAGGGCGGGCATAAAGAAGGACAGCGATTACAGGATCAGGAGCGGCCTTTTGTATGTTCTTTCCCTTGCAATGGGTCAGGGACACATGTATCTTCCGAAGGATATGCTGCTTTCTCATACGGCAGAGACACTGGATGTTCCCCTCGAATCCACTGAACCGGTGCTTCTTAATCTGGCTGCGGATCAGAAAGTAGTCATCATAAAGTCTGAATCGGCGGAGGAGCAGCCGAAGGTATATGCCCGTTTTGGCTACAATACGGAGCAATCGGCAGCGGTTCTCCTTAAAAACATATCTGTCAACATGTTCTCTGACGCAGGTGTCGAAAACGATGTTTCGGCTGCAAGAGAGATCGATATGGTTGCAAAAAGAAACAACCTTGTGCTTGATGAACTTCAGAGAAAGGCTGTTCTTTCGGCACTTAAGAACGGTATAACCATAATCACCGGCGGTCCCGGAACGGGAAAAACAACCACCATCAATACCCTTATCCACCTCTTTGAGGCAAGGGAAATGAACATTGTTCTTGCGGCTCCCACGGGAAGGGCTGCAAAAAGAATGACCGAGGCCACAGGCTACGAGGCAAGCACTCTTCACAGACTGCTGGAGCTTAACGGAGCGCCCGAAGATGATAAGGATTCTGCCATGTTTTTGAGAAACGAATCCAATCCCGTTGACGCTGACGTCATAATCGTTGATGAAATGTCTATGGTGGACATTTTCCTTTTCAGATCACTGCTTCGCGCGGTGGATGTAGGGACGAGACTTATCCTTGTGGGAGATGCGGATCAGCTTCCCAGCGTCGGCCCCGGACAGGTACTGAAGGATCTTATCGAGAGCAAATGCTTCCCGGTTACAAGGCTTGAAAAGATCTTCAGGCAGGAAGGAACGGGAGATATCGTTTTAAACGCTCACAGGATCAACAGGGGAGAGCCCATAACGGCGGATAACAAGAGCCGCGATTTCTTTTTCCTTAAGCGTAATGACAGTGAGAGGATCCTTGCAAATATGGTGGAACTCATCGTGGATATGCTTCCGGGATATGTGGGGGCTGAGTCTTCGGATATACAGGTACTTACACCTACAAGAAAGGGAATCCTCGGCGTTGAGTCCATGAACCGGTATCTTCAGGAAAAACTGAATCCCCCCGCAAGGGGAAAGAAGGAATATCTTTACAAAGAAACGATCTTCCGGGTCGGAGACAAGGTCATGCAGATAAAGAACAACTACAAGGCCGAGTGGAAGATAGTCGGAAAGTACAATATTCCCATCGACGCGGGACTTGGGGTGTTCAACGGCGATATGGGAAGGGTAAAGGAGATCTCGGAAGCCTTTGAGACGCTGACGGTGGAGTTTGATGACGGCCGTCTGGTGGATTACGGCTTCTCGGATCTTGAAGAACTTGAACTTGCGTATGCCATAACGGTCCACAAAGCGCAGGGAAGCGAGTATTCTGCGGTGGTCATGCCGCTTCTTAACGGACCGAAACAGCTCATGAACAGAAACCTTCTGTACACGGGGGTGACGAGGGCGAAGAAATGCCTTGTTCTTTTGGGGGACGAGAGCGTCGTGAGCAAAATGATAGAAAACAACCATGAAAACCGGAGATATTCCGGACTTAAGGACAGGATAATTGAGACTTTTGGGGCATAGGAGCATTGTCGATCTTTTCTTTCCGAAAAGATGTGTTCTTTGCGACGGAACGCTAAGCGGAGAAGAAGAGGGGATATGCGGGGGCTGTATAGGAAAAATAAAATACATCGAAGGGGATGTCTGCGCTGTCTGCGGAAGGACAGTTTCGGACAATGCGGAGCTATGCCGTGAATGCGCCGGCAGGAAACGCGGTTTCCAGGGCGGAAGATTTCCGTTATCATATGAACTGATCGGCGACTCGGTCTTTCGTTTCAAATATGCCAACAGGCCCGAATACGGGGCGTTTTATGCAAGGTGCATCGTTGAAAGGTGGAGGGAATGGATAGAGGCTGTGGATCCCGATGCGCTTATCCCGGTTCCCCTTCATAAAAAGCGGTTCAACAAGCGCGGATACAACCAGGCGGAGATCCTTGCAAAAGAGATCTCGAACCTCATAAACGTGCCATGTTTACCTGACCTCGTAAGCCGTGTAAAAAACACCGCTCCCCAGAAAAGATTTGACAGAAAGCAACGCCAAATTAACGTTAAAAAGGCTTTTATTGTTAACGAAAATAGTGTAAAATTAAGTACGGTCATTGTGGTCGACGATATCTTTACTACCGGCAGTACCATAGAAGCGCTTTCGGATGTTTTGAAGAAAGCAGGGGTGAAAAGGGTTTATTTTTTGACTATTACCGCAGCGGAAACCTGATGCGGCATTGAGAGGAGAAAAAATGAACGTAAAGAATTGCAGAAAATGCGGACGACTTTTTAACTATGCGGTGGGACCTTACATCTGCCCTCAGTGCAGAGAAGCCCTTGAGGAGAAATTCAAGGAGGTAAAGGCCTATATCCAGGCACATCCCATGTGCGGTATAAGGGAAGTATCCGAGCAGTGCGATGTTGAACCTTCACAGATCCAGCAGTGGATCAGGGAAGAGAGACTCCAGTTCGCTGAGGAGTCGGCTATAATGCTTAACTGTGAATCCTGTGGAGCGCCCATCCGTTCGGGAAAATTTTGTGATTCTTGTAAGGCTCAGCTTGCAAACGGTTTTTCTGCTTCCATTGCTAAGCCCAAGGCACCGACTCCGGAGCCTGCAAAGAGGGACAAAGAGTCACCGAAGATGCGTTTCCTGAATTAATGGGGTTTCGGGGGGAATCTTACTTTATTCGGGAGTTTTATGCTAAACGAAACGAGAATAAAACTGATGACGCGCATGGCCTCCTACGAAGATAACGAAGCGAAGAAGAACACTTCTGTTGCCAAGCACTTCAGGAGCGACTATGTGAGTCTGCAGGTCATTAAAGCTATCATATGTGCAACGATCGCATATATGATAGTTTTTGGTGCGTACATTTATTATGACTTTGAAGGGTTTATGGTCAATATCTACAAGATCGACCTTTGGGAGTTTGCGGGTAAAGCCCTCAAGTATTACGTGATCTTCACGGTTTCTTACTGCGTGCTTGTGTACATAGCTTTTACCGTAAGATACAGCAAGGCGAAGAAGAGTCTTAAGCACTACTTCAACACCTTAAAGCTCCTTGGCAGGATATATGCCGAGGAAGAAGAAAACGATGAAGAAGGTTCCGAAACGGATACCGAGGAGTGATAGGTAATGGAAAGTTTAATGAGTATCAAACTGGCCATAAAGAAGTTTGTAGGAAAGAATGAGGTCTTTATCACCCCCATTCTCAAATTCCTTTTAACGCTTTTGGCAATGTCGCGTATAAGTTCAAGGTTAGGGTTCTTTTCAAGGCTTGCAAGCAAGCCCATAGTTCTTATCGTAGCCCTTGCGGGTTCGTTCCTTCCCTTGAATCTCACATTTGTTATTCTGGCACTTATCGTGGTGGCACATATGTACAAGCTCTCACTTGAAGTGGCGATCGTGGTACTTGCGTTGTTCATGATCCTTTTTGTTCTTTACTTCAGGTTTGCATCGGAGGATTCGGTGGGCGGAGTGCTCACACCCCTTTCATTTGTGTTCCACATGCCTTGTGTAATGCCTGTATCCATGGGACTTAAGGGAACTCCTTCATCCATGGTTTCCGTAGGCTCGGGCGTTGTTATCTATCACATGCTCCACTACGTTGCGGAACATGCGGATGAGCTCAAGAGCGGCGGCGACGGCGGCAGTAAACTTGGCCAGTTCAAGACTGTAGTCGATGCATTTGTCTCCAACAAGGCTATGATCGTTTATGCGGTTTCCTTTGCGGTAACGGTGCTTGTTGTTTACCTTGTAAGGCGTCTTGCGATCAAATACGCGTGGCTCGTAGCCATCGCCACCGGCGAGATCGTGTTGTTCTTAACTGCTGCTGCAGCAAATGCTAAGCTTCACGCAGGCATATCCGTAGGAGGCTTATTCCTCGGCATCATCGTTTCTGCCATCATAAACGTGATCCTTTGTTACTTCTGCTTCGACCTTAACTACAACAAGATCGAAAAGGTCCAGTTTGAGGACGACGAGTATTACTACTACGTAAAGGCCGTTCCCAAGAACGAATTCCTTGAGGATCCGGCAAAGAAAAAGAAAGCGCCCCAGAGGAGGGTAAGTCCCGAAGCTCATTTAAGGACAAGGCCCGCTTCGGCGGATCGTCCCGTAAGGCAGGCAGAAAGGCCTGTAAGGCAGGAGATCGAGGAAGAAGAAGTACGTATCGCTCCTTCACACGGAAGGCCTGTTTCGGAAAGAGCGGTTTCGGATGAGGCCGCAGCCGCAATAAGAAGAACAAGCGCGGCAAGGGGTCCTCTCGGACTTTCCGGCGGACGCCCCGCAGGAGAGGGAAGAAGGCTCCAGGAACAGCGTGCAGCCGCTGCAAGAGAAGCTGCGAGAAACAAAAAATAATCATTCATTTTAGCAGGATCGGGCATGCATATACTTACCAAATTTGTGGACCTCGTAAGGTTCAACCTTGAAAAATTTAATATGCCCTCAATGTCGTGGACGGATGCGATCGAGATCCTTGTCATCGCGTTCCTTATCTACAAGCTTTTGCAATGGTTCAAGGATTCGCGGGCGGTCACTCTTTTAAAGGGGATCATCGTGATCATCTTATTTGTCATCTTTGCGGAAGTGTTTGAGATGAATGCCATTCTGTGGATCGTGAACAAGCTGTTTACCATCGCGGCAACGGTGATCGTGGTGGTTTTCCAGCCCGAGCTTCGGCGTGCTCTTGAACAGATCGGTAAGAAGAACTATTTAAGCGAGATCTTCGATCCACAGGATGCGGAAGGCAGATTTTCCGACCACACTCTCGAAGCCATTGTACGCGCCTGCAATGAAATGGCCAAGGTACGCACCGGTGCACTTATCGTCATCGAACAGACCTCATCACTTACGGATATTGAGAAGACCGGTATTCTGATAGACGGAAACGTTTCAAGCCAGCTTCTTATCAACATATTTGAGCACAACACGCCCCTCCATGACGGAGCGGTGGTCATCCGCGGAAACCGCATCACCTATGCGACCTGTTATCTGCCTCTTTCAAGCGACATGTCCTTAAGCAAGGAGCTTGGAACCAGACACAGGGCGGGCCTGGGAATGTCCGAGTCCGGCGATTCCCTTACCATCATCGTATCCGAAGAAACGGGACGTATCAGCCTGGCATACGAAGGAAGGCTTCACAGAAATGTGGATCAGGCTACCTTCAGACAGATGCTTGAGATGCTCCAGAACAAGCCCGGTACGGAGAAGAAGCGTTTTTCTTTCAAGCCCGGACAGAAGGATAAAGCAGAAAAGCCTCCTAAGGCAGACAGGAGGAAGAACAAAGCATGACGTGGGAAAAGATTAAAACAGACATCGTGGGATTCTTCTCCAAAAACATAAAGCTTAAGCTTATTTCGCTGCTGCTTGCCATCATTTTCTGGTTCGTTGTTATAAATGTTACGGATCCTCCCACAACCCAGACTTTCAGAAATGTCAACGTAAATGTGATCAATTCCTCGGTGATAACCGGAGAAAATAAGACGATGGAGATCCTGAATGAGAGTAACATCATAAGCACCGTTACCATAAGGGCTCCCAGAAGCATAATACAGGAATTCGGCAGTTCCTCCGACAACATTTCCGTTACGGCGGATATGAAGAAGCTTTCAGCCGATAAAACGACGGTTCCGTTAGAGGTTACAACTGCCAAGTATTCCGACAAGATCGAGAGCATAAGGCTTTCTTCGGATGTTCTTGAGGTAAATATCGAGGACAGAAAGACGATCCAGCTTCCCGTTCATGCAACCACATCGGGAGATCTTGAATCCGGTTATGTACTCGGCAATATCACCCAGGCACAGAACCAGGTTCGTGTAAGCGGTCCCGAATCGGTGGTGAACCGTATAGCAAAGGCTTCGGTAGATGTTGTTGTTACGGGCTTCAGAGAGAACATCTCCACTTCCGCGGATATAGTGTTGTTTGACTCTGCGGGGGAAGTTATCCCGGATGATAATCTGAAACTCAATATAAATGCAGTAAAGGTTGATGTTGAGATCCTTGCAACAAAGAAGATACCGGTCCGTTTCAATGTAACTGGAGTTCCCGCCGAAGGCTATGACCTTACAGGCGAGATCGACAGCGATGTTGATGAGATCACCGTTGCGGGAAGTGCAAGTGCCATCGCAAAGATCGAGGAACTGGTGATACCCGGTGATGCACTCAATGTGGCAGGCCTTTCTTCCAACCATCGTGCGGTGATAAATGTTGCGAACTATCTTCCAAGCGGAATAACTCTGGTCGATTCCAACCAGACGGGCAAGATCAACGTTACGGTATTTATCGAGCCTCTGGAAGAAGAAACCTACAGCGTCCAGTTAAGAAACGTTCAGGTACTTGATATTCCCGAAGGATATGACAGCACCGAGTGGGCGATGGATGAGGATTATGTTGAGTTCACATTGGTGGGACTTAAGCAGGATCTTGAAAATGTCACTCTTTCGGCATTAAACTTTGCGATAGACTTTGTGGATTACGAGAACCTGCAGGATGTAGTGAATTATAAGGACGGCAATGTATACGAGCTGCCGCTTCTGATGGAACTTCCCGAGGGAGTGCAGATCAAAGAAACCGTAATGATCGCGGTAAAACTTCATAAATAAAAATGATCCCGGATGAATCATCATCCGGGATTTCTTTGTCCTATTTAAGATTTACAAGTCTGTTAAGTGCGGAGAAGATAGCCCTTACGGAAGCCCTTGTGATGTTTGAACTTACGCCGACACCGTGAATGGACTTGCCTGTATTTACATCGAGAAGGTGGATGTAAGCTGCAGCCTTGGAGTTTGAACCTGCCTGAAGTGCATGCTCCTGGTAATCAAGGATCTTGATGTCACAGCCTGCGTTCTCGATGAGACCTCTCTTGACAGCATCGATAGGACCGTTACCTGAAGCGGTAAAGCTCTTTGCAACACCGTTTTCGTTGTAATCAAGATGAACGGTGGTATCGAACTCTTCGCGCTTTTCGCCTTCAAAGTCCTCAACCTTTAACTTAATGAATTCGTAAGGTGTCTTGATATCGAGATAGGTTGCGGAGAATGCATCCATGATCTCTTCCGGTGAAACCTCACCCTGCTTCTCGGAGATGGCCTGAATGACATCGGCGAATTCCCTGTGCATTGCCTTGGGAAGCTTGTAGCCAAAGTATGTGTCCATGATGAAGGCGACTCCGCCCTTTCCGGACTGGGAATTGATACGAACGATGGGCTCGTATTCCCTTCCGATGTCGGAGGGGTTGATGGGAAGATAAGGAACCTCCCAGATATCGCTTCCCGATTCCTTCATGGCCTTTACGCCCTTGTTGATGGCATCCTGATGAGAACCTGAGAAAGCGGTAAAAACAAGCTTTCCTGCGTAAGGGTGTCTGGGGTGGATGGGCATCTTTACGAGACGCTCGTAAACTTCCATTATCTCGTTTATATGCTCGATCTCAAGCTTGGGATCAATGCCCTGGGAGAACATGTTGTAAGCTACGTTTAAGATATCCACATTACCGGTTCTTTCACCGTTTCCGAAGAGGGTTCCCTCAACTCTGTCTGCGCCCGCAAGAAGAGCAAGCTCTGTGGACGCTACGCCGGTTCCTCTGTCGTTATGAGGATGGATACTTAAGATGATGGCTTCGCGGTTCTTGAAATGTTTGATCTCCCATTCGATGATATCGGCATATACGTTGGGAGTGGTCATTTCAACAGTGGAAGGAAGATTGATGATAACGGGATTCTCCTTAGTGGCACCCCACTCATCGAGAACTGCCTCGCAGACCTCCAAAGCATACTCCGGTTCGGTTCCGGTGAAGGATTCGGGAGAGTACTCAAGGATGATGTTTCCGGCAAAGTTCTTTGCGCGTTCCTTGACCATTCTTGTTCCTTTCACTGCGATCTGCTTGATCTCTTCTTTTTCCATCTTAAAAACAACTTTCCTCTGGAGAACAGAGGTTGAATTGTATATGTGGACGATTACGTTCCTGATACCCTGAATGGATTCGAAGGTCCTGTCGATGAGCTCCTCACGGCACTGGGTAAGTACCTGGATCTTCACATCGTCGGGAATGAGCTTTCTGTCAACGAGCTCACGTAAGAAATCGTACTCGATCTGGCTGGCTGCGGGGAAACCTACTTCGATCTCCTTAAAGCCCATCTTTACCATATATTCAAATAATTCTATCTTCTCGCTTACGACCATGGGATCGATGAGGGCCTGGTTACCGTCACGAAGGTCAACGCTGCACCAGATGGGTGCTTTCTCTATCTGCCGATTCGGCCATTCCCTCTCGGGATAATCAATGACCGGGTTTCTTTTGTAGTGCTTGTAGTTCTCCATTTCAACTCTCCTTTATGTAAAAGTTTTTATGATCGCATTAAAAAACCTCATCCCTTATAGGATGAGGTTAAGTGTTTGAAATCATTCTCCGAGACCGCTCTCGACAAGGGCCACAAGCCTCTCTAAAGCCTCCGCTTCGTCCTCGCCTTCACATACGAATTCAATTTCATCACCACATTTTACGGTTGCACCCAAAACGCTTAGTACACTTTTGGCGTTAGCCGTATTCTCCCTATAAGTAAATGTGATTAGTGATTTAAATTGCATTGCTTCCTTGCATAGGATACCTGCGGGACGTAGCTCGAGTCCGGTGGGGTTCTTGATTGTAACTTTCTGACTGACCATTTGAGGTTACCTCCAAAAATACAGCGCAAACTTTTGCGCATAAATACTATATCATCTTTTAGTGGAGTAAACAAGAGCAAAATCCCATGAGCGGATTCTAGCGTCTTCTGTCGTTTCTTCCCTTGTAATAGATCTCTTTTTCCTTGTACATCAAAGCATCGGCGGTTTCTTTCAGCTTTTCTTTGTCCGCATGAGGATCTTCATTGTAAACCGCACCTACGGAAGCGCTGATACCCGATGAATCCAGCAGCAGGCGGAGTTTATTGACAAGAGCATCGAATTCCGCTCTGTCGTCCGTTATGGCGTAAGCTGCGAACTCATCTCCTCCGAGACGATAAACGTTGCTGTCGCCAAATACGTTGACCAGACACGAAGCCATCTTAACGATATGGGCATCACCTGCCTCGTGACCGAGGGTGTCGTTGATATGCTTAAGTCCGTTTAAATCGCACATGACGAAACCGAAGGGAACGATGCCTTCGCTTTCTTCTTCGAAACGCTTCATAAGGCGGTGGTTACCCACACCCGTGAGAGAATCCATGAAGCTCATGCGCTCAAGGTTTCTTCTTTCATCCCTTTGAACAAGAAGCTGGGAGATGAAATAGGAAAGAAGCCAGATGATGTCTGCGATCTCGTTACACTTTTCTTCCGGTGCGTCATCCACACCGAATATGCCGCTGAGTTCACCGTTACATTGCAGCGGGCCGACGACGGTATTCATTATGTTGAACTTCTTAAGGGTATCGTAAAGAAGCGGATTGGCCTTTCTGGTTTCTTCGGAGCGGAAGAGGGTCATATGGTGGTCTTCCATGAACACGGGATAAAGTACATCTATAAGCCCGTGATAAGGAATATCTTTTCCGACATCTTCACTCGGAATGGCCACACCGGGACGGAACCAGTTGTAGGAATTGTGGAAAAAGCCGTTGTGGCTGTTTTCGAAAATATACACGTGATCGGCATTGTATTCTGTTCCGAAGTGCTTCATGATGGCTCTGATGCCTTCCTCGGGATCGGAAGAAGAAGCTGCATAATGAAGCATCTTGTTTATGAAGCGGTCTCTGTTGATGGCGATCTGCTCGTGGGAGTATCCGCGGATGCTGGAAAGAGCCATCAGGAAAAAGAAGATGCATATGCCGACTCTTGAGAAGGTTCCTCTTCCGGTAATGCTTCTTACTCCGCAAAGATAAACGATGATATCGATGATGCTGCCTGCAAGAAGAACGGAAAAGCCGGCATAGAAAAGGTCCAGGGAATGCTGTACGGCGTTCTTTTTACGGTATTTATAATCCGAACAGAGCATCATGACAGTCAGCACGGCCATGGCGACATAGTATACAACGACGGGAGCCACAAGCCAGGCCATGTCTATATCGAAGGCAAAGCGTGCTGTTGCAACGAAGAGCAGCTCTACGGCAGTAAAGATCGATGCAAGATTGACAAAAACTTTGCGTTGCTCTGTGGTTATAGAGTATATGAAGAAAAAGAAGGGCAGAAGCCAGATGTGCATGCAGACATGGTCCACTATCCGGCAAAAAGTCAGATTGCCCATGATCAGGCGCAAAAAGCCTGTATCGTTAGCCAGCCAAAGGCCCACGATCAGTGCCATGAGACCCAGAGCGAAGGTTCCGTCGGAGGCTTTTTTTCTTACAACGAGCTTAAGCATCAGAAGGATCAGGCCCATTACAAAGATCGCTATGGAAACGATGAAGGGCAGGAGCATACCTCCTGCAAAACGGGCCCGGAAATCCTGGGCGCGTTCAATGGTCATCATTCGTATGCGGCCGCTCTTGTGATTGTCAAAAACGGAAGAGATATCGATGCGGATGACCTTTCCGACATCATCGGGACAGAGATTTGCTGTGATATAAGCATTTCCGTAGCCGTAGCCCGTCAGGTTCTTCTTTGCGGTGTAGCTGTCTTTCAGAACCCCGTCCACAAATATGGAATAATTGATGTTAAATGCTATGAAACACAGTTCTTCATTGTAAGAGATCTTGTCGGGAAGTGTCTTGGTAAGGATCATGTGACCGCCGTAATCGCCGACGACCAGGTCGTCGATATCCACAACATCGCCGTTGTCAACGGTCCAGTCTTCGGTAAAATCCACACGTTTATAAGACGAGTTGAAATAGAACACATTGCTTAAAAGCAAAAGTGCTATCGCAATCATCGCAAAAAAGAGAAACAGGTGTACATTGTTGACAGGCTGTTCTTTGCTGCTGTTATTTATCACAATACAAAATCCCCTTAAAGCGCCGACTATCAGGCTATACTAATTTACAATACGGGAATTTGCGATTAATTAAAGATTTCGCGAAAATCAACATTTTAGCGAAATATATGAGATAAGTTCCTGTTTGCGCAGAATGCGCCCCCGCGCTATAATCAAAGAAGCAAAAACCAAAAGGGACGGGGAAACCTATGTGTAAATTTGAAAAGAAATTCGTTGAGTTCATAGAAAAGAATCTTAAGATCATAGTCATGATCCTTGCGGGCATTCTGGGGCTTGTGATCCGCTTCAGCTTATTTAAGGTTGAAAGCCCGGATTACAGGGATTTTCTTGAGCAGTGGTTCTACGAGATCAAAGGAAACGGAGGCCTTAAGGGCCTCGGCATTTCCGTGGGAAACTACAACTTCCTTTACCAGACTCTCATTGCGATACTTACTCTTTTCCCCATCAAGTGCCTTTATTCTTACAAGATCCTTTCCGTGATCTTTGACATGACACTTGCATTTGCGGTGTGGACCTATGTAAAAAATATCTTCTGCGAGGGCAAAAACGACTGGCGCGCGATCTTTGCCTGGGCCCTCGTGTGGTTTACTCCCACGGTCTTTTTAAACTCCGCCGCATGGAGCCAGTGCGATTCCATCTACACAACCTTCATCGTACTCACGCTCTATTATCTGCAAAAAGAAACCGACTATTCATATCAGAAAGCCTTTATCCTTTACGGACTTGCCCTTTCCTTTAAACTTCAGGCTGTCTTTTTCCTTCCCTTCCTTCTTTTCTACTGGATGAAGAAGAAGGAATTCAGCCTCCTTAATTTTCTTATAAGCCCCGTGATGCTTGTCATCACCGGCCTTCCCTGCCTTGTCATGGGCAGACCTGTTTCACAGCTCTTTACCCTTTACAAGGGCCAGGTAACGGATTATTCAGCGAGGCTTTCCTACAGCTACCCGGGTATCTGGCAGATCTTTTACGAGCCTGCCAATTACGACGTATATATAAATTATCGCATGGCAGCAGTGATCCTTGCAGTTGCAGCAATGGCGGGCATGATGATCTGCTGGCTGGTAACAAAGAAGGAACTCACCGCGAAGAACACCCTCTACATGGCCTTCCTTCTCGTTTTTACGGCGGTCATGTTCCTTCCCGCAATGCACGAGAGATATGATTACATCTACGTGATCCTCGGAATGATGATCGTTATCCTCAACAAAAAGACTGCCCCCCTCTTCGCCGGCCTCTGCCTCCTGGATCTCGTCACCTACAGCGGCTACATCAACGAATACTGGAGCCACTTCAATATGACAGCGGTGCTGATCATGGCGGTGGCAAATGTGGCTATATACGGGGGTTATGTGGGGATGCTGAATAAAGATATGGAATAAAGAAAAGGCTGTCTGCGATTGCAGACAGCCTTTTTTGATTTCTAAACTGTAACTCTGTATTCTGTAACGTCTTTTATTGTCTCCCCATCGATCTGCAGCGCACAGGGCTTGTCGAAGGAAACCGTGATGTCCTTGCCGGTCATGATCTTTACGACCTTGTCTTTCTTGATGTGTTCGCCCTTGAAGATGGAGGGGAAGACGATGAGGGCCTTGAGGGCTGTTTTGCAGCAGTAGGTCATGACGGAAACTGTGCCGGCGGGATCGAGGCGATCCTGAGCGGGAGTGGGGAACATTCCGCCGCCGTAGCATTTGCCCTTCATTGTGGGAGCAAGCCAGCAGTTTTTGAAGACCTCTGTGCGGCCATCGACTGTGACGGTTGCGGTGCGATGCTTGAAGTGGAAGAGGATTCCCTTGATGGCGATGGAAGTGTAGTCCACGGGTTTGTCGGACTTGGCGCGTTCCTCGTCGCCCTTTTCGCAGCAATATCCGTCAATTCCGAAACCGACACCGTTTAAGAAGAGGTACTTTTTGCCCTTTACCGTAACGGTGGGAAGCTTCACGAGATACTTGGAAATGTCTTCAATCACCTGCTCGTGTTCAAGCCCCAGATCGTTTAAGAAGTCATTTCCGGTTCCGCCCGCGTAAAAAGAAAGCGGATGCTGTCTGGTTTCTTCACTTGTGTGATTGATATAGTAGTTAAGGGTTCCGTCACCGCCAACGAGAAGGATCTTCTCATCTGAGGGAACGGCCCTGACATATTCGTCAAAATCCGAAACGGCAGTCATGTCGTCGTATTCGATCTCTGCACCTTCAAGGTGCTTTGCTACGTTCTTGGCGCTTTCAAGGCCCGAATTGCTGCAGGCCTTGGGGTTATAAAGTACATGGTATTTCATCTGAATTCTCACTTTCATATAACTTTTTCTCAAGACTGTCCTTTACCCGCTCGCCGATGAGGGTGGTGCGGTTGCTGCTTATGAACTCCGGAGGTATCACGTCCACCACATCGATGAACACTTCCGTTTTTCTTAAAGGAAAGTTCCTGTGTATATCGATCGTTCCCTTTGTGGCAACCACGACGATGGGAACACCCGTATTCTTTGCAACATAGAAAATGCCATTATGGAAGGGAAGGAGCTTATCCCCGGATCCCCTTGTTCCTTCGGGGTAGATCCCGACGCAGCACTCGTCGTTCTTGATCAGATTC
Source organism: Lachnospiraceae bacterium (assembly GCA_016281385.1). GTDB lineage: Bacteria > Bacillota > Clostridia > Lachnospirales > Lachnospiraceae > UBA1258. Next base: position 51,354 of record JAEEIN010000178.1, read on the forward strand.
TCACATTTCGTAAGTGTCTTTACCGCATTGGCCGGATTCTTCCGATCAATGGCATAAAAACAACACTTCCGTATCAGCCTTCCGTAGAAGGGGATGTGGAAGTTTTCTTCTTTTGACACAAATGCCACATCGTATTTTCTGAAAATGTACCACTGCAGAATGGGGTCGAATTTTGAAGTGTGGTTTCCAACCAGCTCGAAACGCGTGCCCTTCGGGATCATCTCAAGTCCCGACACATTTAAATGAATGCGGCCGATGATACATGCGTAGAAAGTGCTTGTATTTAAGAGCCATCGGCAGTAGCGGCTGTTCTTTGTATATTCCTTTTTTGTGTCCACAAAAATACTGCTTGCCATCATCAAAATCCAGAAAAGTGCGGGACTTAAGATAATGGCAAGGAGTACGCATAGTAAAACTATTGCAATTGTTCTCATAGTAGCATAGCCTTCGATACAATATCAGGTAGTATTGAATACGACCTGCATCTACCATAACATATTTCTGACCAAAAGTCACTAAAAATTGTAAAAAAATTTGTAAAAAACGCAACAGGTCGATAACCGCACAAAAAAAACTCCGGCAGTTTATCTGCCGGAGCCTGATTCAACATCTTTATTGTATGATCACGCCATCGCCGTCCTGAACGATGCAGATCATTGTTTTTCCCTGATTTAAGATTATCTCGTCGCCGTTATCATCGTAATACTTTGTCACGCCAAATTCCCCAACCTTCTTCCAGTTTACATGAACCGCACTTCCGTGGGTTATGAACCAGCCGTCCTTTGTTGTGTCATGACACCTGTAAATGAGATATGCGCCGTCGGGACGGTACTCTCTGTAGGTGTTCTGAATGATTATGTTGGAAAAAGAAAGCTGGGTGTTGTTCTGCCCGTCCATGTGGGGAGAACCGTATTCGTATCTGTAGTAAAGGCCGTCCTCTTCGTTGTAGGTGAAGTAGGGCTGGTCAATGGGGTATGCCTCTGCGAGGCTTACATATGTGGCACTCTTATAACCCTTCACATCCGTGAGGGTGGTGGGATTTCCCTTTGATGCAAAGGAGAAATGCCCGGGCTGGTAAAGGGATGTGTGTTCAAGAGAATACTTAAGGGCCGAGGCCGCGTTCTTTATATTGTAACCGTTGATATAAGCTGTCTGATCGTAATCACGGCGTTCGTTGGTGACTCTGTAGAAGTACTTGTCATAAACCGCACCGTTTATGTTGTTTACCTGATCCTCCGAAAGGACTGCGTCGGCGTACCAGATATTTCCGATGTGGATGAACAACGGATCCCATTCCATTCCCCAGTAAACGAAGTAGTCACGGGCGGAGCGGATGTTTCCTATGCGTTCAAGGCCTGTCCAGTTGTCGTAAATGGCCATGAGCCTTGTGATCTCATATTCCACGTTACATTCGTAGAGAACTCCTGCCTGTGAAAGGGTGTAATGAGGAAGGGATACCAGATTGTTGGGAATCATGACCGCTATGGGCCTTGTGCTTCCTGCATCGGCGGGGATCCAGTCGTTTGTAAGATCGCTTCTGACATAACCGGTTCCGGGAGCCGGATCGTAAAGGTCGTATTCGGCCTGCATGTTCTTGTTATGCTCCGCTGCGGAATTGGAATCATCGACGATGGGATCGGGTACCACGGTCTGGGAAGTTCCGTTTGTATAAGAAAAATCCAGGGAGACCGACGTCTCTGTCGGTTCTTCTGTCGATGTTTCCGAAGAAGCCCAGGGAAGTGCACATGCCGCCAGGGATAAAGAAACTGCCGCGATCAGGGCGGTTATCGCTTTCTTTTTCATATTCTGCCTTCTTTCTTCTCGACTTCACGGCCTTCCTTGATACCGCTTCGGATAAGCTTAATTGCCTGCTTGGGAGGGATCGCTTGGCACATCTCGGCCTTATGTTTAAGGATAAAGCGAACTCCCAGAGGATATGCCAGCTTACCGTATAAAAAGTGATATAAGACACCTCTGTCGAAAAAGAATTTTTTCGTATAACCCTTGAACCATGTGGATTCTCTCGGTACCTCTCGGCCAATGAGAACAGGGGACTTAAAGAGTTTAAGACCGTTCTTTAAGCAGTCGACGATAAAGAGGGAATCCTCACCGCAGGAATACCGTGCCCCTCCGCCGAAGAGAGTGGAAAATTTCACTCCGCTTCTTTTTACGGCGTCGCGCTTTATGGCAAGGCTGTAGGTGGGGTAACGTCCGCTGGCCCTCATGGTAACGGGACCGAAAGTGTCGGTGTGATAGGTCCGCCTTGAAGGATCCACATCCACGTTAAAGAAGATACCGTCAGCTTCGGGATGGGCATTGAATTCCGCGAGGATCAGATTCTCGTAACCGGCTTCGTAAACGATATCATCGTCGGAAAAAAGAAGGATATCGCCGTGGGCCTCGGAAAGGGCCGTGTTCCTGCTTGTTCCGACACCTCTGTCGGTGCAGGAAAACACGCGGACATTGCCGTAACCGGGGGACGGGATCTCGCAGTAGGAATCGCAGTCGCACTGGTTGATCAGAACCGCGTCGCCGGTCACTCCCATGGTCTTTATTAAACTGTCCGGATCCGCCTTTAATGCGGATATCAAAAGTTCAAGTCTCATACCAGAAATTATAGAGAAACCTTAATAAAAAAACAAGATGTGCTAATCCCGTAAACATGGTATAATCAAATAGATTATGGGGACGTGCGCCCATTTGGGATGCTGACCCGATTTTGGAGGAAGTATGATCTTTACAGCCATCATTCCCTGCTATAACGAAGAAGAAAACGTTCCGGACATTTATGCCGAGATCCTGAAGAATCAGGCGTACTTTGATTCCAAGGGGATCGAGACCGAGATCCTTTATGTAGATGACGGCTCCAGGGACGGCACGGTTTCGGAAGTAAAGAAGCTCATGGAGAAGGATGAAAGGGTGCATCTGGTTTCTTTTTCCAGAAACTTCGGCAAGGAAGCTGCTATCTATGCAGGTCTTGAAAATTCCAAAGGTGATTACGTTGCATTAATGGATGCGGATCTTCAGGATCCCCCGTCACTGCTTCCCGAAATGTTCGATCTTATCCTTTCGGGTGAATATGACAGCGTTGCCACAAGACGTGTATCAAGAAAGGGCGAGCCTCCCATCAGGTCAATGTTCGCAAGGCTTTTCTACCGTCTTATGAGAAAGATCTCCAAAACCGAGATCGTGGACGGCGCAAGGGATTACAGGCTTATGACCAGACAGATGGTTGACGCCATCTTAAGCCTCAAGGAGTACAACCGTTTTTCCAAGGGCATTTTCGGCTGGGTAGGCTTCAAAACAAAATGGCTTGAATTCCAGAACGTGGAAAGAAGAAAGGGCGAGACAAAATGGTCCTTCTGGAGCCTCTTTAAGTATTCCCTTGAAGGCATCATGGGCTTCTCCACCGCTCCCCTTGCAATGGCAAGCGTTATAGGGATATTCTTCACCTTTATAGCATTCGTTGCCATCATATTCATTATTGTCAGAACTCTTGTATTCGGTGATCCCACAAGCGGATGGCCGTCCATGGCGTGCATCATCATCTTCATGGGGGGCATACAGCTCTTCTGCGTGGGAATATTGGGACAGTACCTTTCAAAGGTTTACCTTGAGGTCAAGGAACGCCCCATATACATAGTTAAGGAACGCTTATGATATTTTTACTGTTGCTTGTTGTTTTGGCGGTCCCTTACTTTGTGGGCACCGCTTTCATAACCATATTCGGGGACAGGAGGCGCAGAGGTCCCATCAGGTGGATCGTGGGTGTGCTGACACTTTTGATCTGCTTTCTGGTCTGCCTGCTGATAAGCCTAAGGCTCGACCTGGCACTTGCGGATCTTTGCAGGATGTACGCCATCGTGTGCGGATCATTTACCGCAGGCTCCGTTCCGGTATTTGCCTTTGCAATGAAGAATCACATGCTGAGATTCCAGACCTTTGATAAAAAGGTCCTTATCTGGGTGATCCCCGGACTGATCCTCGGCGTGTTTGCGATAGGCATTTTAAACCCCGTATATACCAACGACATAACCCTTGAGATCGTGCGGACAACCCTTTCGAGCGGAAGGATCTACGAGGTTTCGGCTTTACTGGGAACGCAGATGGAAGCCGGTCTTCCGATCTTTGCAAAGATAGAAGTGATGCCGATGCTTTATGCAGTGCTTTGCAGCACCTTCCGTGTGGATCCCGTGATCCTCATTGAGTATCTTTCTCCCGCAACTGCTTACATCGCCAACATGTTCCTTATGTGGGAGATATCGGGATTTCTTGTTAAGGAAAAACAAAGATCGTGGTTTATGTTCTTTCACATAATCCTTCTTGTTGCGGGCACGTATCTTCCGGATACTTCGATCCCTGTAACGGCGGGACAGCCCCTTCTTCTTCAGGGCTATTCGGGGTATGCATGGGCTTATGCCATTGTTTTTCCTACGGTGGTCCTTATGCTGCTTGATAAGCGCATTTTCCTGTCGGGCTGGTGCTTTGCGGCGATACTGGGACTGCTTAAATTTGACAGGATCTTCTTTGCAGCACTTGAGTTTTTAAAGAGCTATCACCTCATGAATGCCGCAGGCAAGCTCTTCATCCTGTATATCATTGCGGTGGCATGGTGGCATATAAGAAGGTTTAAGGGATACAGCGAGAAGCCGGCGATCCTTTTTTGCGGCTCGGTGCTCATTTCCTATATGTTCACGGAACTGTATGAGAACTTCGGAGAGAAGAAATCCTATGTGTTTGCTTCAATCCTTATGATCCTTTCCTGCTGCGGTTTCCTTCCTTTTGCGGGAACAACAACGGTCTTTTCAAAAGAAATCCCGGATTTTGATCTTATATCCGGCGGAAGGCCGGGTGTGTCCATCTGGGCTCCGAATGAGGTAATGAGTGAGGTAAGGAGACAGACTGCTTCCCTGCTTCCGGTTTACGGCAGGGATCTTTATGAGGAGAGACTTGACGGAGTTAATTACGAACCCTACTCCGAAGATGTGGTTGCTTTATGTGATTCCATGAGGATACTGAATCTTTACATGGATGAATATGTTGAGGATCTTCTTTCACCGGTTCTTTCGGAAAACCCGGTGATGGATGACATAGATATCATTGTTCTTCCGAAAAGGACATATTCGGAGAGGCTTGCTTCGATCATCGCCGACAGAGGCTTTACCTACAGCGAGGATTACGAAGACTATCTTGTGATGAGGCGCTATGACTGATAAGATTTCGATCATCGTACCTGTGTACAATGCGGAAAAGTTCATAAAGGAGACCATCAGAAGTGTTCTCTCCCAATCGAAGCAGGAGTGGGAACTTCTTTTGGTGGATGACTGTTCAACGGATTCCTCCGCTTCCATCATCGAGTCCTTCGATGACGATCGCATCAGGCTCATAAAGATGGAGGATAACCTTGGGGCTTATGCCGCAAGAAACCGCGGTGTCAAAGAAGCCGAGGGACGTTACATCGCCTTTCTTGATGCGGATGATCTGTGGGAGCCTGAGAAACTTGAACATGAGTATGCGTTCATGACGGAGCGCAACGCGGGTTTTGTTTTTACGGGCTATGAATTTGCCGATGAAAACGGTGTCGGCAAGGGAAGCATCGTAAAGGTTCCCGAAACTCTGCCCTATAAGAAGGCTCTTCATAACACGACGATATTTACATCTACCGTAATGATCGACAGGAATATCATTCCCGACGATCTTATAATGATGCCAAACATAAAGAGTGAAGATACCGCCACATGGTGGAACATATTGAGAGCGGGATATACCGCTTACGGATTGAATGAAAACCTTGTCAGGTACAGACGGGTTAAGGGCACGCTTTCATCAAACAAGCTTGAAGCCCAGAGACGTATCTGGAGACTGCTTCGGGACATTGCGGGACTTAACGTGATACAGAGCGCATGGCACTTCTGCCTGTGGGCGGTGCTTGCGGTGTACAGAAGATTATAAAAGATTGAGAAAAGGGGTTTGACTTGAAAAAATTCGAATCTTTTAAACGAGTGGTACAGCTTGTTTTTTCGGCTGTGAACCTTGGCGTTCAGATCGCCATATTTGCATATTGTTACATATTCTACTACAGCACCTGGATGAGACTTCAGCAGGCATTCTGGAAGAGAGGACATATCCTGTTCGTTTTGCTGTATGCTTTCATGCTCATTGTTTTTTCCGGAATGTACGGAGCTTTACGGGTGGGGTATCAGAAGAATGTGGATCTGATCATATCCCAGGTGATGGGAACTTTCCTGGCCAACCTTATCACTTATTTCCAGCTGTCTCTTTTGTGTCTGCAGCTGATGAATGTGGTCTACTACATTCCAATGACCATACTGCAGCTGGTATGGGCAGGAATCTGGGTTGTGATCTCAAACTTCCTGTATAAGTCGATATTTCCGCCCAGGGAACTTCTGCTGATACATGGTGACAGACCCATCGACGAGATCATAAAGAAGTTTGAAACAAGAAAAGACAAGTTTATCATCAGCAAGACCATAAACGTGAATATGGGTATCGATAAGGTATGTAAAGAGGCTACCGAGCGCTACGACGCTGTGGTCATCTGGGACATACCTTCGGAGAAGCGTAACAGGATCCTTAAATTCTGCTATGGCAGGTCCATCAGGGTATATATCATGCCCAAGATCTCCGACGTTATCCTTTCCGGAGCAGAGCAGCTTCATTTGTTTGATTCGCCCATTTATTTAACGAGGGAGTACCCATTAAGGGTTGAGCAGAGGTTCATTAAGAGACTTATCGATATCATCTGTTCCGTGATACTGATCGTTATCACATCGCCCTTTATGCTCATTACCGCCATTGCGGTAAAGATATCCGACGGCGGTCCCGTATTTTACAAGCAGGTGCGATGTACTCTGGACGGAAAAGAATTCAAGATCATTAAATTCAGATCCATGAGAGTGGATGCCGAGAAGGACGGAAAGGCGCGTCTTGCCAAGAAGGATGATGACAGGATCACTCCCGTAGGCAGGTTTATCAGGAAGGTCCGTCTGGATGAACTTCCCCAGCTCTTTAATATCCTTGCGGGTGACATGTCCTTTATAGGACCGAGACCCGAGAGACCGGAGATCATTGCCCAGTATCTCGAGGTAATGCCCGAATTTGCTTACAGAATGAAAGTCAAGGCCGGACTTGCGGGCTATGCCCAGGTTTACGGCAAATACAATACTACGCCTTACGATAAACTAAAGCTGGATCTTTGCTATATCGAGCACTACAG
>JAEEIN010000179.1 GCA_016281385.1 Lachnospiraceae bacterium
AAAGGCGCCTCCACCTGCTTTAAATGCTTAAGAAGGCTGATATCATTTGACATCTTATGAGCACTTGCTGCAATACCCGCAAGAACGTTCAATACCCTTGTGTCGACCTTTCTTGAATAGGTCTGTCCCGATACGGGATAGCAGTCCTTAAAGCCCATCTTCTTTGCGATCATGGGATCGATCTTATCGATGGTCTCATGGTCTCCGCCGAAAAGTTCAAGGAAGCTTGCCTGGGTTCCGGTGGTTCCCTTGGAACCCAGAAGTTTTAAGGTGCTCTGTACATACTCAAGATCCTCAAGATCGATCATGAACTCATTTAACCAAAGGGTTGCGCGCTTACCTACGGTCGTAGGCTGTGCGGGCTGGAAGTGAGTAAATGCGATGGTGGGAAGATCCTTATACTTATCCGCAAACTTCGCAAGTTCGTCAATAACGCATACAAGCTTCTTATGAACAAGCTTAAGCGCTTCGTTCATTATTATGATATCGGTATTGTCACCTACATAGCAGGAAGTTGCTCCCAGATGGATGATGCCTGCTGCCTTGGGACACTGAAGTCCGTAAGCATATACATGGCTCATTACATCGTGACGGACCTGCTTCTCCCTTTCCTTTGCAACATCGTAATTGATGTCGGTCACATGAGCCTTCATCTCATCGATCTGCTCCTGTGTGATAACGGGCTTGCCGTTCTCGGAAAGTCCCAGTTCCATCTCCGTCTCCGCAAGTGCGATCCAGAGCTTTCTCCAGGTGGTGAATTTCATATCCTGTGAAAAGATATACTGCATCTCCTTACTTGCGTATCTCTCCGACAGTGGACTTGAATATCTGTCTGTTGCCATTTTTTATTCTCCCTTTTCAGATTCATATATATTTACAAGCTCCAGGATCCGTTCCGCGGATTCGGGATGCTCCTTTGTAACGTCTTTGATGGCCTCGCTTGCTTCTTCCGCAAGAGTCTGGTTGTATTCCATCTGCTTTCTTAACTTCTGGCGCCTTGCGATAAGGCTGTGCCTTGCCTCCACCATTTCTCTCTGATCCACCAGTGCGTCAACATGATGGATCCAGGCTTCGGGGTTCTTTATCCTGTATTTTCTAAGCCTTTTGACAAGGTTTGCAAGTTCTTCCTTGTATACCACCTCGTTCTTTTCAAAACGGGTCCTTGCCTCTCTCTCCTGCTCGAATCGCGAGTAAAGATCCCTGAGGGTATGTGCGTCCGGAACATTGTATTTCAAATACAGGTAATCAAGAAGGTTCTTGTTGTTGACGTATCTTATCTTGACCTTGTTTTCAAGAAGGATAAGCTCGTTTATGGTATTTGCAACCTTCGCCTTTTCGGTGGTGAAATTGGTGTATTTCACATACACCGTGGTAAGGGCCACCGCCACAAGACCTATGGTAATGTAATATCCAAGCCTTACATCAAGTTCAAGCCCCGTCTGCATCAAAAACAAAATGATCACAAGAACAACGGCCGCTCCCATGATGACCATACAGGTTCCCCGGGAATTCTCGATGGCGGATTCAAGTTCACGCTTCCTGTAGTTGTAGGCGTGCTTCTCCTTATCCAGGCGTGCAAGATCCTTCTTGACCTTCTTCTTATACTCCTCTTCGGCTTCAAGCCTGTCGCAGGCTCTGGCGATCTCGCTTTCGTAGCGTTCCACCATCTTGTATTCCTTATCCGTCATGGAGCTTTGTTTGAGGACATAAAGGTCGTGCTCCGCCCTTAACTGCTTGATGTGATTTGCGATCTCCTCGATCTCCTTAAGTTCCGACCTTGGGATCGACTCGACCTCTTCCATATCCGTAAGTTCGTTGGTAACCTCGTCATACTCACGGTTTAAGCGCTCGATATCCGATGAGGCGGTCTTTAACTGTTCAAGGCAGCTTCGAACATACTGCTCCTGAACATTGGGATCGTTAAGGTCTAAGGGCTCACGGTCCCCCGCCATCTTATCCCAGTCCGGATCCTCGTACTCAAGATCATAGTCGTAATCATCATCGTAGTCGTAATCGTATTCTTTTCCGAATTTAAAAAGATTCTTTAAAAATCCCATCAGATGATATTCTCCGTATTGGCATTTCCGCGTTCACTGTCAAGAACAAAATCCTTGTAATCATCCTTCAAGCCTTCGGTGATACGGCTCATTTCTTCATAATATATCGGTGCGTCCGGGCTGGTCCTTGCCGCGAACAGTTCCTTTAACTTCTTTGCCTCGTCGCTTTCGTCGAAATCGTGCTTGGCCTTTTCAAGGTCACTTTCCAGCAGGATGGAAACCTTGTAAGCCTCTTCCTGATCGGTAACTTCTCTGATGTAGTCGTTCTCGGGAAGTCTCATTCTTTTTACCGCAAGGAAATGCTTGTAAGCCATCTCATTGTTGTCGCACTCGTAAGCGCGCAGGAAGCAGCGTTCCGCAGACTCGAAGATATACAGGTGCATATAGGTGATGCCCATGTTGTTGAGTATCCTGCTGCGAAGAGCCGTTTCATCATCGGGAAGAACGGACAGAAGCTGCTCGTACTCACGAAGTGCAAGGGTATAATGCTTGTTTTCAACAAGAAAGTCCGCCTTGGCCTTCATCTTCTCGAAGGCATTCATAGATATGTTGAGTTTAAGGATGCTTTCCGCCTTGGCTATCTCGTCCCCGGTGTAGTAGCCCACATAGGTAAGTATGGTTCCCACAAAGGCTGCTGCCGAAGCATTCGCATTGATGAGCCCATAGAGCTCCCTTGCAAGATCCGGAAGCATCAGCTGCTTGTCTATCCACTCCGCAAGCTTCTTATCGCATATGTCACGGTCAAGAAGAAATGCATTTTCATACAGAACGTAGCAAAGCTCCTCCGCCGTGTAAACATTGACAAAGACCTTATCAACATAGAAAGGAACGGCTGCGACTTTACCGACGCAAATGATCACACGGTTCATACGCTTATCACCTCGTTCCATTCAATATTGGCCGCAGGGAACAGCTCCCCGAAGCCCATATCCTTGATGGTGACCTTGAGTTTGCTTTCCGAAACCATCTTCACCTTAATGTGAAGCCTTGTGGTCCTGGGGGGACGTTTCGGAAGGTCTCCCAAAGTTATGTCAACCATTTGAGGATTCTTGCCCGTAAGGGGCGTAATAAGAAAAGTAAGTTTATTTCCCTGATTCAAGATGATGTCGCATTCTTTTTCACCGTCAAACCAGTTTATGCCGCCGTCAAGTAAAGGAAGATATGACTTCTCTCCTCTTTCAAGGGCATTTATTCCCACATTGGCTTTGAGCTTGTCATTTCCGAGGAATGCATGCCCCGTACTGATGGCAGTTGGATTCATGCGGTTTCTGGCTGCATAGGCCGCACCCTTTGAAAACAGGTTGTTACCCTGGAATACCCTGCCCTTTTTGCAAAGGAGGTTTACGCCTTCCCTGCACCACTCGTTCTTAAACTCATCTCCCACAAGATATGCGGAAGAATACATATGCCCTTCCGTAGTAAAGGATACGAAGTCCGCAAACAGGTCTGCCGCCTCGGGCTTTTCGTAGGTTTCCCCGGTTATCTTCGTGTTTTCCTCGGAATCGATGAATGCGACTATGGGAGTCGTGTTCTTGTTACATTCCATTCGGAAGGCCTTTAAATGCTCACCGGTGGAATCATAAAGGAGTACGTCTCGGTTCCACAGTTCGTGGGGCTGGAAGAGCACATAATTGTAGAAGCTCTCCATATGGCTCTGGAAATAGATCTCCTTTGTTTTCAGTCCCAGGGAACTTACTGCTTCCGAAAGCATAAGAACAAGCTGCTTGTCAAGAACGTCCACGGTGATCATGAAACAGGAAACGTTCTGAAGGGGCGTTACGTTGTTGACAAGAGCAAGGGTTCGCTTCATAAAAAGAGCAAGAAGTGCCGAAGGTCTGAAGCTCTCCTCTCCGACCTTAACGTCTTCGCCGGCCCTTGCCTTTGATATGAGCCTGTCCACATAATAACCTTCCCTGTCCTTGTACCTTACCGCTTCATTGCCGGCAAACCACTGGTTTACCTCGCTTCTTTTAAACAAAACGGTGGGGATCAGAAGGCTTGTCCCGCCGGGAGTTGTGGCAACCGTCTCCACCTCTTCGGATTCGGTATTTCCCACACTGACCTGTGCAAAGGAATCCGTGATGTCGAGTCCCACCACATATTCGATATTCTTTTTACCGGTCGCCTGCTGCAAAAGATCCATCCGTTACTCCATGGTAAATACAGAATTTATTATAAATTCTTTCCTGCGGTACTCGTATATCAGATGTTCCGCCGTCTCATAATCCTGAAGGGTATGTGCGATGACAATGTCGTTTATCTCGCTGAAGCGGCTGGTCTGAATGTCGCTTCCTATGTCACTCTTCTGGATGTTGCCCGATTCGGTGAGCTGCTCCTCGCCGTCGTCACCTTCCTCGGTTATATAGTACTGAAGATTCTCACCGAAGAACAAAATGAACGATTTAACATGCACGCCTCCGTACATATCCTTCATTTCCTCGGTTATATATTCTCCCTTGGAATCCTCGCCATGTTCGATGATGTAGTGGATCATGACGCGCTTTCCGGGATCTGTCTTGTATTCAACAAAGGTCTTGTCTGAGAAGCGGTTTATCTCGTCGATACCCTGCTCCATGAATTCCTTGAAGTAGGAAAAATAAATGCCCTTTGCTATGACCTCGTTTAAGAAGGTCTTTATGATATGCCTTACTTCGTCCTCGATATGTCCGGCGATCTCCGAATAGAACCTGACATACGCAAGCTTGACAACCGTAAGGAACTGCTCGCCTCTTGAGGTCAGCTTTGTGATCTCGTCAAAGACATAGCTTTCCGTAAGCTGATCCCTTACAAAATACTCAAAGCAGCACCTTGTGAGGAATGCCATCCTTACATCGCCGTCTCCGCCTTTGGCTACATATTTCTTGTATATCTCCATTCGCTCCGAGATGTAATATCCCGTATAGAGCATCTGGATCAGGAGATTCTCGCACATTCCGAAGATATCCGTATCAAAATTCTCCGCAGCTGCGAAGAGTTTTCTCATATCCTTGGTCATTCCGTGATAGTTGTCGCAAAGATATGTAAGGATGGTTTCGTCGTATTTGCCCTTAAAGAAACAGGAAGCGGTGATGCACGTGATCTCGTCGGAAGGAACAAAATCGCTTCTGGAGATAAGGCTTGAACAGAGTTTAACCATGTCTTTTGGTTCAACACCTTCGGTTCCGTACTCCTTGACCCATGCATAAGCCTTATCAAACATTCCTCGGATGACCATGTACCTGATGGCTATATTCCGTTCCTTGGCCATCATCACCGCGGGATCCAGAGATTCAAGAAGGTTATCAAGCTCTCTGATCCTGTCGTTGTCATAGTAATACAGCATCAGCTTTGTGCGGATCTCGGTCTTGTAGAAAGGCTCGATTTCAGGTGCATCAAGGATACGCTGATATCTCACACGGTTCTCGTCATCGATCTCCACCATCTCGCTTGAACATTCACATGCGTAGACGTCAAAAGCAAGATTGTCGGAAACGTAGGGAAGCATGACATTGGCCAGCTTGCCCGGCACCATCAGCTTCTCCGTATCGTAGTTGACGGACTTCATATACCTGTTGGAGAAGCCGTCCTCGAAGGCGATGGTGAAATCTTTATTGTAAATAGGCACAAATGCCTCGTGGTTCCTGATGGGATAAGCGGTTCCGTAGCATTCCCTGCTTTGGAAAACAATTACCTTGTTTACGTTGTTTGAATCAACAACAAGCCGGTGTGTAAAGATAAGGCTTACCAGCTTGTCAGCCATTTCCCTTGTAACAACGCTTTCGTTAAGGACCAGTCTGTATATGGTGGCAAGATCCCGGTTCATATGCTGCTCGGCGATCTGCTCGATGGCAAAGCGGTCGATCTGATCCTTGTAGGAATAAAACATTTCCTCGTCTTCCCTGCGGTTCTCGATAACCCGGGCATAAAGATATGCGGTGTGCTCCCAGTCAAGGGAATTCTCGTAGGAAAAATAAAGGTAAACCGTCTTCGGAAGCCTTACGGGGATGTTGAGGTCCAGCGACATCATGTAGTACTCGTAAAGCATCGTTACCCTGACCTCGGCTTCAAGTGCCAGCCTGTACCACTGGAAAAACTCAGGTTCCTTCCGGTCATGGGATATAAGGAGATTGCAAAATGCCGTAAGAGTCTCGCCGTCGGGCATTATCTCATAACAGTGCTTCAGTATCTCGATGATCGCTTCGGAGTACCACTTTCCGGTTCCCGCAAGATATACGATCTGCCTTACCAGCTCCTTAGTTAAGATATCCTCCTTGATCATGAAGCGGATCACCCTGGTCTGGGGCGGATCCAGCTTTGATAAAAGAGAAGGATTTACGGTCAGCATGTTTGCGGCCTCAACATAGATGATGGGGCTTGTGCAGTTCATGTTTAACTGATTCTCGATAAAGAGCCAGCGCTTTGAAGGGCTTATGGCAAACTCCTCGGAAAGATAAAGAAGGATCCACGCAACCCGCCATTGGGACTGGTCGGCGTTGTATATCATCTCAACCTCTTCCGTTATCTTGTCTATATATGCATCTTCCCTGTTGAGCAAAGTCGTAAGGTATAGATAATATGCCCACTTCGGAGTAAGGAAGCATCCGCTTGAGCTTAATTCATCCCTTATCTGGTCGATGATCCACTTGGCCTCGTTATAACGCTCCTGCGTAATAAGAAGCTGGGCCTTGAACATCCTGGCGATGACATCGTTGAACCTTATGTTGGCCATTCTGTCAACGATGATGCCCGTCTGGGCGATCCAGGTATCGGTGGATATCTGCTTAAGTCTGAAGGCCTTGTAGTAGGTCACCATATCTATAAGGGCGCGGTTGTACTCCACATCCTTTGCCAGCTCCTGACGTATGGTGCTGTCCCGGTTTACCTTCACCGAAACTTCAAAGGAAGTAAAGGAGTTAAAGAACCTGATCACTCCGTAGTTGTTACCGCTGTGCATCTTCTCGGGATTGACAACAAAGGCAAAATGCAGGAAGTTTCCGAGAAAATCATTATCCGTAACGGTGGTCTGGGAAAGCCGGATAAAGTCCATATCCGTATCCACATTTAAGAAGGTATAGCCCCAGCCGTTTCTGGTAACGTCAATATATTCAAGCACCTCGGCGTAAGGCTCATCAAGGATGATCTCCTTCTTCTCAAGGATATATTCCACCGCATGTTTCTTGTTTATCTCAAGCAGGAATTCCTCAACGTTCTGCTCGTTTCCGAAGTAAGAAGAAAGAGCCCTGTAGGCGCGTATGTACTGCCTGTCGTTTCCCTTGAAAAGGTCCGTGAACCTTTCGGAATAAAAAAGCTTTACCGCTTCGTCCCAGTTTGTTTTTGCAAGGTTTGCAAAATGGAAAAGGTTGCGGATGTTGCCCATGCTGGTCTCTATGGAAGAGTGAGCAATGGTCACAACGTAAGGAAGGTAATATTCACCCTGATTGGAGATAACATAGATCTCGCCCTTTACGACATCGCCCTCGTCAAGGCCGACTGCTGAGAATGTATATCCGATCTCCTCGCCCATGCCCGCAAAGCGGTCCGTAAGAAGGTGCATACGGATGTCCTTTGAGTAGATAAAGCCTTCCGTAAACCTTCCGGGGGACGAGATGATCCTGAAGGAATCGGTGCAGAGCTCTCCCGGCTGAAGGGACAGTTCGATACGGGCACAGGAAAAGTCCAGTGTTCCCTTGTCATATTCAAATTTTCCGCTGAGGATGCGCTCTACTGCCTGTTTCATTACTGCTCCGATTTTCCATTGCTTTTTTGCACCTTTTGAGATAAATTATCGATAAAAGGGCACAAAAATGCATTCTTACTTCGCATTATATCATTTAAACCCTTGTTTTTGCAATATTGGGAAGAACAAATACTACTAAATGTAGTGGGATTTTGCGGAATAAAAACCTTCATTTAGTTGTTTTGTTTCGGAAAGGTACAACATGGAACACAAAGAACATTTTCATGGCAGCGATCTGGAGAAGATCGAGGCTGTTTACGGGATAAAAAAGGAGAATATCATCTCTTTTTCGGCCAATGTCAATCCCCTGGGATTGTCCCCGGCAGTTAAGAACGGGCTTGCTTCCCATATCGACTGCTTATGCTCCTATCCCGACAGGGAATATACGGCATTAAGGAAGTCTATAGCAAGTTATGTAAACACTTCTTTTGAGAACATATTGGTAGGAAACGGTTCTACGGAGCTCATTTCACTGTTTGCAAAGTTATGTGAACCCAAACACGCATTGATCTTCGGCCCCACCTACTCGGAATATGAGCATGAGATCTCAATGAGCGGCGGTCATTCCGATTACTTTGAGTTAAAGGAAGCTGCGGATTTCGCTTTTGACAAAGAAGCGCTTTTTAGAGCGTTGAAGAATGATGTGGATCTTCTCATCATATGCAACCCCAACAACCCCACTTCCGCTCTCATTTCCCGGAATGACATGGAGGATGTTGTTGCATACTGTAAAGACTTAAACATAAATGTGATCGTTGACGAGACCTATATGGAATTCGTTGAAGACTTTGAGGATGTTACGGCAACCGCGCTGGTTGACAGTTATGTAAACCTTGTCATCTTAAGAGGAGTTTCCAAG
>JAEEIN010000180.1 GCA_016281385.1 Lachnospiraceae bacterium
AGACTGTCAAAGAGAACGGGCAATCCGAAATACACCACATAGAGCAGAACAACCGTAGGGATACCTCTGATCACATCCGTAAGGATGCGAAGAACTGCCTTTATCACAGCCGGTCCCTTGATCTTTCCGAAGGCTGAAACAAGTCCTGTAAGCCAGCCGAAGAAAAGGGAAAGAACGGTTATCAGTATGGTCACCGGCAGTGCTCCGAGTATGGCCGGTATCTTTTCCGCTATGAATGCAAGATCAAAGGTATCTTTTATCATTTCATTTACTCCGGTTTATTTATTTTGAAATATCGAATACGTCATAACCGAATGCATCTACGGAAAGCTTTGAAAGTGTTCCGTTATCCTTTAAGGTCTTTAATGCCTCGTTGATGGCATCGCCCAGTTCGGTCTCATTCTTGTTTACGATGGGGAATGTGGGAACAACGTCGATGGGATCGGAAATATATAATCCTTCAACGGTTTCCGCCTTCTGTAAGTTGAATACGGGGATAAGGTCTACCGCGTAATCGTACTCACCGCTCTGTATGGAAGCAAAAAGGTTTGCATAGCTGAATTCGGTGTTGAGTTCGAACTCGATCTGCTTGTCGGGATTTGCTTCGTTCCAGTCCTGAAGAACAAATCTGATACCGCCGGCTGCGCTTGTGGGAGAAACCTGCTTGCCCTCATCGTAAGCCTGTGCAAGGCCCGTTAAGTTCTCATCGGTTCTCTGAATGATACCAACAGGTGTGTAACCCATGTTGTTTTCGGGCATATAATAGGTCTCCAGTCTTGCTTCGGTCTTGAAGAGGGAGTTGATACCCGCCTGGTATGTACCTGTCTGTACACCAACGTTCATTGTCTCTTTGTCCGCTATCTCATATACAAATTCGTAATCTGCAAGAAGCTCGTCAACTGCCTTAAATACTTCAACGTCGTATCCCTGTGCCTCGCCGTTGTCATCCGCATAGGTGATGGGGAAGAATCCGGGTGCAACCGCAACCGTTACCTTTTTAACTCCCGCCGTTCCTGCCGCTTCAGCCTTTCCGCATCCTGCAAAACCTGCTGCCGTAAGTGTTAACGCAAGAAGAAGTGCTCCTGCTTTTCCAATAAACTTTTTCATTTTCATGATCTCCTTTTCTTATTGTTTTGTTTTATAAGAATGTCTGATAATCCTGAGGTAAGAGGAAACTTATGAATTCCTGTGTTCTTTTTTCCTTGGGATCGTTGAATATCTCTCTGGGTGTTCCCTGTTCGATGATGTGTCCTTCATCCATGAAGATTATCCTGTCGCAAAGGCTCTTTGCGAATTCGATCTCATGGGTGACAATGAACATCGTCATTCCGTCCGCCGCGATACTTCTTATGGTCTGAAGTACCTCCTGTGTAAGTTCCGGATCAAGGGCGCTTGTGGGTTCGTCAAGAAGAAGAATGGAAGGATCCATTGCAATGGCTCTTGCCAGCGCCACTCTCTGCTGCTGTCCTCCGGAAAGCTGACTGGGGTAATGATCCTTCCAATCAACCATTCCTACCTTTTCAAGCTCTTTTAAAGCTCTTTCCTTTGCCTCTTTCTTCTTTCTTTTCTTCACCACGATCTGGGCTTCCATAACGTTTTCCAGAACCGTTTTGTTGTTAAAGAGGTTATAGGACTGAAAGACCATTCCGCTTCTTAAACACAGGCCGTGGATATCTTTTGAAGTCGCCTTCTTCGTATCCACCGAATGATCGTCGATGGTTATCTTTCCCTCGTCCGGTCTTTCAAGATAGTTCACGCATCTTAAAAGTGTTGTTTTTCCGGTTCCGCTGGGACCGATTATCGAAACGATCTCGCCGTCGTTGATCTGAAGGCTTACATTGTCGAGGACTTTGTTGTTGCCGAAACTCTTGGACAGATTTTCAATTTTAAGCATCTTTGTTCTCCTTTAACCTTCAATGGTCTCTACGATGGAAATTATGGAGTCGGCGGATTTGAAACCTAGGAATTTCTTTTTTACCGCCTTGTCCTTGAGGATCAGTATCGTGGGCGTTGCCATGACTCTGAAATCCTCTGCCAGTTTCGGCTCCTCCTCGGCATTTACCGAGAAGACCTTTATGTCCTTTCGGGCTTCCGAAACCTTTTCTATCTCAGGTGCGACAGCCTTGCAGGGTCCGCAATCGCTTCTGTAAAAATCGATCACCGTTATACCGTCTGAAACCCCGGGATTTTGTTTGTATTCGGTATAAGTTAATTCCTTTACCATCGATTGCGTCCTCGCTTTCTTTATCGTGGTGCTATCGTAGCACAGCATTCTTTTGCTGAAAAATCCCTGTTTTTTATCGTCCGCGATAACCTGTGCTTATCACGCTCTTTTTCAGCAAATAAAATACCCGCAGAAGATACACTCTCCTGCGGGTATCGCATATGATATATATTGTTTATAACTTAAAAGTTCGGAACGTAGGTTATGAACTGGTTTCCGTTTTCTTCAAACAGTTTCTCCGCTTCGTTTCGTCCCATCTTGTAGGTTCCCTTTTCCGGATCCATTAAAACCACGCTTAAGGAATTGAATCCTATCAGCAGCTTCGCCTCATCATTTCCGAAAAGAACAAGCACGGGAATGTCCCTGTTCACATAGTAAAGAACATTCTCCATCTTCGCGCCGGTAAGATCCAGTATCTCATGATCCTCCAGGGCTTCTTCATATATGGAAAGCACCGTCTCGCCCTTACCAAGAAGATATTTGGAATTTCTTACCACTCCTTCGTACTCAAGTGCCTTGTCTATACAATAATAAAGGGATTGGTCCTCTGTTTCCGCCTTGTCAAAGGAAAGGTCCATTATCTGGTTTCTCACCGCCATATTGGCTCTGTACCATATGTAATAGCCCTGATCGTCAAGCACGGTTCCGTAGTTCTCGCTGGCGAAATTTATGGCATCGGCCTCGATGGTACTTATCCTCTGAAGCTTTCCTTTAAAATATACATAATAGTGGCTCTTCTGAGAGAAGGTTCCCCCAAGGTAAAGTTCCTTGTTTCCCTCATAGATCACTTCCTTGGGATCTATATACACCGTTTTTTCATCCGCTTCATAGTTGAACTTGATCCTTACTATGGTTTCGTATCTGTCATCAACAGCGGTCTGAACCACGTTCTGCAGGCTTTCTTTTTCCTGGTTGTTGGTCATATAGTCGTTGTCGTAGGCATCATATTGGAGGATGTCCCCCGCATGTCTGGTGACCCTGGTTATCGCAAGAAGGCTTCCCCGGATCTCAACCTTTGTGACATATATTCCGGGCTCTTCGTAGGTTTTGAGCATTTCACCGTACTGGTTGCGGATCTTTAAGGTGTACATGGGGAATGTCACCCTTCCCGCATTGTCGATGAGCACATCCTTCTTTACGCAAAGGCCGTACACAAAATCCTCGTTTATGAAGGCCAGGGGCTTTATGTATTCACCTTCGGGGGCTTCTATGGGAGTTATCTGTCCCGTATTTAAGTTCATTACCATAAGGCTTTCCGATGAATTTACATCTTCGCCGATCTGCCATACAAGCTCCGAGCCCGACGCGGATACACCGTACATGTTCTCTTCAAGATCCGTAACGATCTCGCCGATCTGTCCCGCCTCGATATCATAGGAATAGATGGAACGGTCCAGCATGAAATAGAAGATACCGTTCTTATTCAGGTATGCCAGTTCCTCTATATCTTTTCTCACTATCTCCGAGGATTTGTTGGAAGATATGAACATCTGCTCATCAATGACCTTGTTAACGCCGTCGTATTCATAGAGGGCGATGCCCACCTTTCCTTCGTAGGTTCCCCGGTTCATATATCCGTATACAAGAAACCATGCATTTCCGGCCTCATCCACCCGAAGCACCTTGATATCGTAGTCGCGATGTATTGACCTTTCGTCAAAATGGTCGGAATCGTAAAAAGAAAACAGCCCGGTAAATTCACCTGTCGTAAGATTATAGGAAAAAAGTTTTCCTTCATTAACAAAAGCAAATATGTTACCGTCTTCGCTTTCCACAAGTCCGAGATCGTAATCCGTTATTCCAAGGGTCAGAGTCTTTGACGTAAATTCCGGCTCGTCCTCGTTGGTTATCTGATGCATCGTTCTTTCATAATCAAGAAGATAAGTCACATCCGTCGTATATTTGATCCTGTAATATTCCTCTACAAAATAACGCCTCTCAAAAGAGCCTTCTGTTACGGCAGCAACATAGTTTACGGTAAATACCGCCGTCTCCGTTGCAAGCTCCTTAAATGTAGCCACAGGCTCGGTCACCTCGGTAACATTAAGTCCCGCAAAGGCCAGCTGCTCCATGGAACTGTGGATGTTTACATAGGCAAGTGTCGTATTGTCGCCCTGGTAATTACATTCCATGTATTCCCTGAGTTCGCCGTTGGTCTCAAGCGAGCCCTGCTTTTTATGGAAATCAAGAACAAATGCAAGTTTCTCTCTGGCACAGTATAAAGGCGCATCAACAACACGGGTGTGATAAAGGACCTTTGTGCCGGTTCCTATATCAAGATATATCTCCATACAATATTCTTTATATGTATCGATAAGACCTTTAAAATTCACGGAAGCGGTGAGACCGTAATCGTCCTCGGTATAGTCCGTTATGTCTATGTCCTCTATCAGACGGTCACCCTCCACCGTACGAAGCTTGACGTTTACACCGTAGATGGCGCGACCGTACTTTATGACACGAAAAACAGCCCCTCTGTTGTCATCAAGAGGGGTTATGCTGTCCCTTAGAAGCGCCACATCCATGTCCTGTGTATATCCGTAAAGCTCGTTGACTGTGTTGCCGCCGACGTTCATATATACAACAGGCAGAGTGGGAAGCTCCATATCACGGGTAGTATTCACATTTCCGCGGTTCATCAGATATCCCGAAACGGTCAGCGTAGCCGCAAAGACCATTAAGGATACGATGATCTTAAGGATCGCATTTTTCATCTTTTTCCCGTAAATCCTTTAAGAGCTTTTTAAGGGTAAGCTCCGTACCCGTGATCTTTTCAAGTTCATCAAAGGCTTTTGAATCCGAAGCGGGACGAATGCCCTTCTTCCTGACAGCACGGATCAGGATATTCTTCGGAGTATGTTCCATATCTATGAATTCAAGGATCTGCGTGTCATATCCCCATTCCTTAAGAAGATTGGCCCTCATGGCATCGGTAAAGGCGGCGCAGACACGGTCCTTTAATATCCCGTAGTTCAAAACTCCCTTAAGTTCCGGGCAGTCGATCTTTTTGTTGAGCTCATGCTGACAGCAGGGAACCGCCATAATAACGGAAGCCTTCCAGAATATTCCTTTATATAAGGCATAGTCCGTTGCGGTATCGCAGGCATGAAGGGAAATGACCATATCGACCGGTCTGTCGGAAATGTAGTGTTCTACATCCCCTTCTATAAAAACAAGACCGTCATATCCATACTTATCCTTAAGTTTGTTACACTCGCGAATAACATCTGTTTTTAAATCAAGTCCCACAATGCGGGCCTTTCGTTTGTTAAGACAGACAAGGTAATAGTAAAGAGCAAAGGTGAGATATGATTTGCCGCATCCGAAATCGATGATGGTGATCTCACGATCCTTGGGAAGTTCATCACAGATATCGTTTATGAACTCGAGATAGCGATTGATCTGGCGATATTTATCATATTTGGATTTAACTATCTGCCCTTCCTTCGTCATGACACCAAGGTCAGCCATAAAGGGAACGAATGTACCTTCCGGTATGAGATACTGCTTCTCACGGTTGTGACTTAAGGGAGCTTTTGATGGTTTTGTAACTTTTGAATTCTTACGTACGGTAACCGTGCCCTTTTTGTTTGCAAGCAGCGTAAATCCGCCTTTTTCCGTCTCAACAAGAACCTGCAGGAAAGAAGAAGGGAAAGCTTCCGATGCCTTCTTTCTCATTTCGTTTTCCGTCAGATTCTTATGTATCTCTTTAACCGTATTGCTTTCCTTTGAACCCACGGTCTCAGTTATCTGGAACATTAATTTCTCCCTGATAACAACCGGACGCACCTTCATTTTTTGCGAAAATGCGTCCTTGTCCTTCGGGTTGGAAAACACCATTCTGATCAGTCCGTTTCCGATACTGTTTTTAAATACTTCTTCCGGTGTCATTTACCAATACCTTTTCTGTATGCGACGGATCATGGTCTGAAAACATTTCCGTCATTTTTTATGCACAATTTGATCAAATGAATTTTTTCTTGCAGAATGTCCTTTAGTAGAAAATGTGATTTCCTATCTGTATGCCGGTCAGTCCCGGGATGGGGGTTCTGAAATATACGCAGTTTCCTACATTTGTACCGCCGCTCATTGCAACATCAGCAGCCTTATAGCAGCTGGCGGTTGCTTTATCAACGGACAATGCATATGCAAGCCTTCCGCTTCCTACCGGCGAGAACTGGGACTTCTGATAAATAACACCCGAAACCGTTGAAGGATATACAGGACTCAAAACCCTGTTTATTACAACGGCTCCAACCGCTACCTGTCCTTCGTAGGGTTCTCCTCCCGCTTCACAGTAGATAAGGTTTGCAAGAAGATATCTGTCGCCTTCATCAAAGGTTACTTCGGAGATGTCTCTCCATACGGAATTGGCGGAAAGTGCGGAAAGACGCTTTTCTTCCTCTAACTGCTTCTGCAGCTTTTCAAGAGTTGCGTTCTGCTCCTCCAGTTCCTTTTCCTTTTTAAGGTACTCGGCTTCCGCATCATCTATCAGGGCATCGTACTTTTTAACCTTGTTTGAAGTTTCGTTTATTACCACAAGAACATTTGCTTTTTCTTCTTCAGCTTCTCTCTTAAGAACTTCAAGATCCACCTTTTCGCTCTGAAGCTTTGCCTCAAGATCCTCTACTTCGATCCTGATCTGCTGATATTCTTCAAACTTCTTCTTGTCATAGGAGGCGATGGCATCAACATAGTTACTTAATGTAAGCATTTCTGCGAAGCTCTTTGCCTTAAACAGGATTTCAAGATAAAGATCCTCACTTTCCTCATACATGAATTTGATGCGCTTCATCATCGCTTCGTATTGAGTTGTTTCCTTTGTTCTGGCTTCTTCAAGCTCTGCCTGGGTTTTTGTGATCTCGTCGTTCTTGTCGGCTATTCTTGATTCAAGTTCCTCAAGATGCTCGCTGATGGTCTCGAGGTCCGAATTAAGTCCCTTGAGTTCTTTCTGAAGAGCGTTCTGCTTGTGGTTAAGATCGTCACGCTTATCGTCCGCTTCTTCAAGTTCCTCTTCCAGCTTCTCTTTTTCTTTTTCCGCCTCGTCGATCTTCTCCTGGGTGGTCTTTGCAGCCTCCGCAATGTATGGAGTCTGCGTCATTCCAACGGAGATCAGCACAACCAGCGCCAGTACCCGTCTTAATTTCTTAAACAATGTTCCGTCCTCTTATCAGAGTTCTATCTGTATCTTTCTGCCGGTACGTTCATACTGATAGTATTCTACTCCCGCAGCGTCAAGCATCATCTTGGATGCCTTTGTGGAAGGTGTATCGGCGTATTTGTCGCTGTCATAGACGATGGTCTTTATTCCCGACTGGATAATGGCCTTTGCACACTCGTTACAGGGGAACAAAGATACATAGATCTTTGCCCCTTCAAGGCTTCCGCCTCTGTAATTAAGTATCGCATTCAATTCACTGTGAGTTACGAAGGGATACTTGGTTTCAAGCATCTCACCCTCTCTCTCCCAGGGAAACTCATCGTCGGAACAGTTCTTCGGAAATCCGTTGTAGCCCATGGATAAGATCTTGTTGTCCGGGCTTACGATGCAGGCCCCCACCTGCGTATTCGGGTCTTTGGATCTCATACCCGAAAGAACGGAAACTCCCATGAAATATTCATCCCATGATATATAGTCTCTTCGCTTCATATTATCCCCCTTGAAAAAACCTTACTTTGTACCGAAGATCCTGTCGCCGGCGTCGCCGAGACCGGGAACGATATATGCATGCTCGTTAAGGTGCTCATCCAAAGCTCCGATGTACATGTCAACATCGGGATGAGCCTCTTCCATTCTCTTTACGCCTTCGGGAGCTGCGATGATGCACATGAAGTGGATCTTCTTGCATCCCTTGTCCTTAAGCATCTGAATTGCAGCTACGGATGATCCGCCGGTTGCAAGCATGGGATCAACAACAAAAACCTCTCTCTCGCTGCAATCAGCGGGAAGCTTGCAGTAATATTCAACGGGCTCGTGGGTCTCGGGATCTCTGTAAAGTCCGATGTGTCCCACCTTTGCTGCAGGGATGAGTTCAAGCATTCCGTCAACCATTCCGAGACCTGCTCTCAAAATGGGAACGATAGCCATTTTCTTACCCTTTAATTCCTTTACCGTTGTTTTGCAGATAGGTGTCTCTATCTCAACTTCGGAAAGCTCGAGGTCCCTTGTTGCCTCATAGCAGATAAGCTCTGCGATCTCCGAAATGGTCTGTCTGAAATCCTTGGTTCCTGTATCCTTTCTTCTGATATATCCGATCTTGTGCTGGATCAAAGGGTGATCCATAACTACTACTTTAGCCATTGTTTTGTCTCCTTTTTGTATAATATTTTAATCCTCGATCTGTCTGACTCTGCGGGCATGTCTTTCTTCACCCGAGAAAGGCGTATTGAGGAATGTATCAACGATCTCCATCGCAAGATTGGGACCCACGATACCTGCGCCCATTGCAAGAACATTTGCATCGTTGTGAAGCCTTGTAAGCCTTGCGCTTAAAGAATCTGCGCAGAGGGCACATCTGATACCTTTGAATTTGTTTGCGGTTATTGAAATTCCGATACCCGTTGTGCAGATAACGATGCCTCTGTCACACTCACCGGACTGAACTGCCTTTGCAACAGCCTTGCCGTAAACGGGATAGTCGCAGGATGACTTGTCGGGACAGCCCATATCCTTATACTCAAGTCCCAGTTCATCCAGATGCTTCATTACAGCCACGCGCAGATCGTATCCGCCATGGTCGCTTCCTATTGCTATCATAGTCTGTTTCCTTTCTCTATACGGTGATTACGGTATGACCGGCAGCCTTTATGAGCCTGTTCATGGTGGCACGTCCCACACCGTTTCCTTCAAATGACTCCGAATAAATAACATCTGTATTCTCATCATCGAATTCTCTTAAGATCCTGAAAAGATAATGCGCAGCATCCGCTTCGTTTCCTTCGTGTCCCGCGCTTTTTACGGTAAAGGCCTTATCGTAAAAAGAAGAAGTCTCGTCGGTAGCAATGACGCCTACCTTCTTACCGTTCTTAACGGCTTCGCTTCCCAGCTCATTGATCTTCTCCGCTACACGCTTTCTTTCTCCCTCAACTATGGTCAAAGAAGCTTTCGGAGCATAGTGTCTGTATTTCATGCCCGGTGCCTTCGGAGGAACCTTTGAATCGGAATCAATGATCGCTCTGTCCCATTCAACATCCTCGTTAAGCGCACGTTCAAGCATATCCTGTGTTATGAATCCCGGCCTTAAGATCACAGGCTTTCCTTCCGTAAGATCCACGATGGTGGATTCAAGGCCCACATCGGAGGCGCCGCCGTCGATTATCATATCGATCCTGCCCATCATGTCCTCGATGACATATTTGGCAAGTGTCGGACTGGGACGTCCGGAAATATTGGCACTGGGGGCAGCTATATATCCGCCCGAAGCCTCGATGAATGCCTTTGC
>JAEEIN010000181.1 GCA_016281385.1 Lachnospiraceae bacterium
GTCTTGCACTTGCGGGGGAGTATCTTGATATATCCCTTGCAATGGTGGTACGTACCAGACAGGGCAAGGATGCAATGGATGCCATGGATGTGGCGGCGGAATGGACAAACAAGGGAGTTATCTCTCTTTTCGATCAGTTCAGGGATCAGAAGATCTTTTCCTTTGTTTCCGGGGACAAGCCCCTTGTTGTTTCGGCAGATTCCGCAGCGGATCCCCAGATCCTTTCGGATATGACTTACCTTGCCATCAAGGCTCTTGTTGTTCTTCCGATACACGTGGTAAACGGCTACGGAATGTACGCCTGCTTCATGGACACAACTCCCGGAAAGCAGTGGAGTGTTGAGGATGTCAAGTTCCTTTATGATGCGGGACATGTCCTTCACAGCGTAGTTACAAAAAGAATACAGAAGAACTCTCTGGCAGGATCCTATGCTTCTTTGGAAGCGGTTCTTGACAATGTCGGAAGTGCCATCTATGTCAGAGACATAAATACAAATGCTCCCCTGTTCATGAACAGGATCTTAAAGAGTACTTTTTCTCAGGAACTTCAGAACGGGACGCTGGATCATTTATTTGACAGCGCGATCCCCGTTAACAAAGGTAGCGGGATCTATGAGATCAACCATGTTGACAGAAACCGCTGGTACGATCTTCACTACACCTATATCAACTGGGTGGACGGAAGAAAGGTTTCTTTGTGCGCGGCTTATGATGTAACGGATAAAAAGACCTATCAGCGTCGTATCGAGCAGCAGGCCTGCACCGACTTCCTGACGGGACTTTATAACCGTATGTGCTGTGAGCGCGATCTTGCGATGCACATCGATTCCGCAAAAAGAAACAACATGAAGGGTGCTCTCCTTTACCTCGATCTTGATGACTTTAAGCACATCAACGACGGACTCGGCCACCAGTACGGTGACGTACTCTTAAAGGCCATTTCCCACAGCCTTCAGAGAATAGACGGTATTCAGAATACCTGTTACAGAATGGGCGGTGACGAATTCGTCATCATCGTTCCGCCCGAATCCTTCTCGGGATTCGAAGCCATCGTTGAAGGCATCAAGGATATCTTCAGCAAGCCCTGGTACTTAAAGGACGCGGATTATTACTGTACCATGAGTATGGGTATAGTTGAGTTCCCCGATTCCGGAGAGAGTGTTCAGGAGCTTATCAAGAAAGCGGACATCGCCATGTACGATGCCAAGAAGAGCGGTAAGAACAGAGTTGCAAGATACTCTGACAAGATCGTTTCTTCTTCCAACCGAAGGCTCGACATGGAAAAGAACATGCGAGATGCGATATCCCACGAATTTGAGGAATTCAAGGTATTCTATCAGCCCATCGTGGATATCTTAAAGCCCGGCAATCCCTGCATCGGCGCCGAGGCACTCATCAGGTGGAATTCGGCGGAGCTTGGCTTCATCGCTCCCAGCGATTTCATTCCCCTTGCGGAGTATCTGGGACTTATCAATCCCATCGGAAACAACGTTCTCAGAGAAGCCTGCAAGGAGCTTAAGTTCTGGAATGAACACGGTCATCCGGAGTTTAAAGTAAACGTTAACCTTTCCGTTGTACAGCTGCTTCAGACGGACATTGTAGATATAGTAAAAAGAACCATCGACGAAGTGGGAATCGATCCCAGGAACTTAACCCTGGAGGTTACGGAGAGCCTTGCTATCAACGATATGGAGCGAATGAAGAAGATCTTAAGCAGCATCAAGACCTTTGGCGTAAAGATCGCTCTCGACGATTTCGGTACGGGCTACAGTTCTCTGAATCATATCCGTGAGATCCCCTTCGATGTCATCAAGGTGGATCAGAGCTTTGTAAAGGATCTTGCGGAGGATGCATATTCCCAGTCCTTCATCAAGATGGTTGCGGAACTTGCGGAGACCATCGGCGTAAACATATGCGTCGAAGGTATCGAGACGGCGGATCAGTTCAAAGTCTTAAACGGCATGAAGGTTAAGATGGTCCAGGGTTATTTCTTCGACAGACCCATGCCCCGCGAGGATTTTGAGAACAAATATATAGGTATGACAAAGGAAGAAAAAGCGGAGTAATTATGGCAGACAGTATTTTTTCCGGTCTTGACTCCTTCGGACTTGGCGGTCTGGGAGAGATGGACCTTTACGGTGAAAAAAAAGAAGAAAAGAAAGCACCGGTGAAGAAACCCGAGCCGGTAAAGAAGGTGGTGGAGGAGGATTCCGAAAAGAATTACCTTCTTGACAGGACAATAACCTGTCCCTGCTGTGACAACACCTTTAAATACAGAGCGGTAAAGAGCAGTGTTGCGCGTCTTGTGGGATCCGATAACGATCTTCGCCCCAGACATAACGGTATCGATGTAACAAAGTACGATGCCATTGTTTGTCCCATGTGCGGATATGCGGCTCTTTCAAGATATTTCCCCAATCTTCTCAAGCTTCAGAGAGAGGCGATACAGGAAAAGATCTCATGCAACTTTAAGACAAGGCCCGGCGCTCCGGAAACCTACACATATGATGAGGCCATCGAGATGTATAAGCTCACCCTCGTCAATGCGGTGGTCAAGAATGCCAAGGCAAGTGAAAAGGCATATATCTGCCTTAAGACCTCCTGGCTGTACAGAGGTAAGGCAGAAGAGCTGGGAGAGGGACATCCCGATTACGAAGCAACTAAGGCAAACGAGTTTGAATTTACCAAGAATGCTTACGAAGGTTTTGTTGCTGCGGTTGCCAGCGAATCCTTCCCCATGTGCGGA
>JAEEIN010000182.1 GCA_016281385.1 Lachnospiraceae bacterium
CAGTCAACGGAGGATCCGTTACCGGAAAAGGCGGAGATGTAGAAAGCGCCAGAAGGCTCATGTCTAATGATGAGACTGCGGATTCTATCGGTATTTATGTAAAGTGGACGGCCACATTTGCGGGAGGAAGAGTTTCCGGTACCGGAGGAACCACAAAGTACGGTTATGGTAATACGACATCGACTTATAGTTATGGCGATGACAGCTATGGTATCTATCTTCAGAATGAATATCCGGTCTTCTCAGGAGCCAAAGTAACTGCACAGGGTGGCAATGTGGGAACATCCGGCTATGGTACCGAAGCATGCAGAAGTATGGGTCTTTATAATTTTACGAATCAGAAGGTAGTGAATGTAAAATACGGTGAACTGGTTGCCAGAGGTTATACACGCGCCATTGGACCACAAGGTACTGTATCCTGTAATACCCCGATATTATATGCGGGTGATGCATATAACGGTATGGATCTCGCACTTCAGGAAACCGATACCATAAGCAGTCGGAAGTGTGTACAGCTTACAGCACTGGAGGTAATCACTGAAATAGAGGACTGGACATATGGGAATACGAGTAGTAAACCCACTGTTTATCATCTGGACAGATACGGAAACGGCGATGTGACGGTCGTAAAATATACTTATGCAGATGCCGTAAAGAAAGGAAAATTCTATTCTTACACAGATATAGGTACAACTCCCTATGATGCAGGCACCTACGGAGTTAAGGCTACTTTAAGTAATGGGGCTATAAGTGATTATACTCCTTTTACCGTTCACCCCAAAGATATATCCACTGTGGCCATAACCCTGGGGACTCAGAATATATATAACGGATCCCCTCAGCCTGTGGTTATTTCAAAGGTAAAAACCGGATCGGCTACGCTTCTGGAAAACGGTACGGACTACACCATTACATCCGGTGGTACGGCCACTAATGTGGAAAGTACACAACTTATCATTACAGGTATGGGCAACTATACAGGTACAAAGTCTGCTTACTGGAGCCTTCGAAAGGCAACACCTACCGTATCTGACTTTACGGGATTGGGTAACAAGAGCTTTACTTACACAGGAAGCGGGATAACTGTGCCGGGACCGGTTCCTGTCGCAGGGAAAGGCTTGGGACAAAATTATACCATATATTATCAAGGTTCCAATGTCAGTTATCCCAAGAGTACGGTAGCCCCCAAAAACGCAGGATTGTATATAGTGACTTTTGATGTATCTGAAGGAACTAATTACCTGCCGGCATCTAATATTCAATATGGTACATTAATTATTTCCAAGGCAAGCGGTGATCCGGCAACGGTAGTTCCCACCGCTATGGTCAAAGCCTCGGGAACAGTTGATTTAAGCAACAATATCACCGCTAATGAAGGGACACCTTCTTTTGCAATAGTGGGAGAAGCATACGGCTGTACCGTGAATTCTTCAACGGGCGAATTTAAAGCGGGATCATCAGCAGCAGTTGTAACTGTGCGTGTTACCTTTGGGGCCAGTGCGAATTATCAGGGCGGTTCGAAAGATATTGTTGTTACGGTTGATAATAAGGATAACGCTGAACTGACTGTCACGCAGGCGGATACTGTTTACGGGACTGCACTAAAAGCGCCTCAATTTGACGCTAAAAACTGGATCCTTGATCCGACGATCATATATACCGGCACCACAGTGTTTGGAAATGAATACAACAGCACCGATAAACCCGCAGAGGCAGGAAACTATGTGGTTACGGTTACCGGAGAGGACTCAAACTACCGGTATTCGGGAAGTGCGGTGTTCAAGATTACGCCTAGGAACATCGAGGGAGTGTCAATTACATTCGGTGAGCAGGATACTTATGACGGATCACTAAAGAATGTAAAAAATCTTACCGTAAAGGATGCAGACAAGACACTTACAGCCTCGGATTTTGACATAATATCCGGCGGCACGGCTATCGATGTGGCAGAACAGCAGCTTAAGATTGCGGGCAAAGGCAACTATACTGGAACGGCGACATCTTCCGGAAAATGGAAGCTTAATAAGAAAACTCCGGTTTCAGGTGATTTTATCGCGCCGGCAGCAATTGAAAGAGAGTATACCGGAGCTCCTGTACCTCCTGTTTCGGAGCCGGAAAATTCTTTGACCGGCTGCGGGGCACTCACTATTTACTACGAAGGTGAAGGATATGAAAAATCGGTTACAGTTCCTACGGATGCCGGAACCTACTACGTGACCTTTGATGTGGCGGAAGGCGCAAACTTCAATTCCGCATCGGGTCTTACATACGGAACTCTTATCATTAATAAAGCTGATTACGACGGAGATACCGAGGTGTTATCCGGCGGACAGGAAGATAAGGAAACAACACTGGATCTTTCATGCTATGCCAATGGCGGTACTCTGGCAGGTGTAAGTGTGATCTCCGGAGATACCTGTCTGGATGGCAATCCGACCGTTTCGGGAACAACGCTTAAGTATAAATTCAAGAGTCAGACCGAAGGCTCAGAGGTATGGCTCATTGTAGGAGTTAAGAACTGCAGAAATTACAAGGATTATTATCTTACTGTGATCCTTACATCCGAGCATGTACACGAGCTTGAGTATGTTCCGGAAATTGAAGCTACATGCCTTGAGTCGGGGATCAAGGAACACTGGATCTGTACCATTGAAGGATGTGAGCGACTTTTCAAGGACAGTGAAGGCACAGAACCTGCATTCCCGGAGGGATTGATCATACCTGCGCTCGGTCATGCCTGGGGTGAGTGGACGGTTTTGACAGAAGCATCCACCCTCTCGCCGGGCTTAAGGGAGAGAGTATGTGCAAGATGTGGAGAATCGGAACGTGAAGAGATTCCGAGACTGCCCATTCATTTCAATGTAAGCTTTAACCTTAACGGAAAACCGGGGATTCTTCCGTCCCAGAGTATACTTGAAGAAGAAAAGGTTTTAAGGCCCTCCGATCCGTCAGCCGAGGGAGCGGTATTCCTTGGATGGGTTACGGATATTGACAGCGATGAACTCTATGATTTTGATACTCCCGTCAGATCGAATCTGATACTTTACGCTAAGTGGCATCATATATCGGATTTCACTGTGGAATTCGAGCTTAACGGTCACGGGAATTCAGTTTTGGGAGAGGCACTGGTGGTTCGTGAAGGCGATTCCGTTGCAGAGCCCCATGCTCCCACCGACGAAGGCTTCACCTTCGCAGGCTGGTACATTGATAAGACCTTAAAAACGCCTTTTGTATTCGGATCCGAGATTCATTCCGATCTTATTCTCTATGCGAAGTGGATCAGCAACAAGAAAGACACTGTAAAGATCTCATTTAACACAGGAGTCGAAGGGGTGGAGATCCCCGATCAGGTAATCCAAAAGGGACAGAAGGCAACGCGCCCCGCAGATCCCATTGGCGGCGAAAAGGTGTTCATGGGCTGGTATACGGATGAAACCTATGAAGCAGCCTTTAACTTCAGTAAAGCAGTGAATTCAGACGCTGTTGTTTATGCTAAATGGGCTGACAAAGCTATCGACGGATTCTTTGCATATTTCGATCTTGAGAAATGCGACCTTACTTATAACAGTGGTCTTAATCGTTATGAGCATACCTTCACGGCAGCAAAGATCACTCCCGTCATCGCGGTAGAAGATTTTGGAGGAAGGAAGCTTAAGGAAGGCGTTGATTACACACTTAGCTTTACAAACAACAAAAACGTCGACAAGAAGGGCAATCCCGCAGTTGTGACCATTAAAGGAAAGGGAAACTACAAGGGTTCAAAGAAGCTTCTGTTCTACGTAACACCCAAGTCAATAGGAAGCGGCGTCGATGCAACCCCCGCCGCAGGTATCACCCTTTGTGATATCACCGTAAAGAGCGGAAGCAAAGTATCTCCTGTGATCTACTATAACGGCTATAAGCTGACATCAAGCGATTACAGCTTAAAGAGTAAGACGGGAAAACTTAAGATCACCTCGGCGGATCTTGAGTCGGACCTTAAACTTACCATCACCGGTAAAGGCAATTTCTCCGGAACCATAAAGGAAGCTTCAATAAACCTTTTATCAAATGAGGATATGAAGGCAAAGACTGTTAAGGTAAGCCTTAATCCTTCAAAGAACTTTACGGTTACCTACACCGGCGATTACATCACCCTTACACCGGATCAGCTTGTTGTTAAGGACGGAAACGGAAACGAGATCACGGATCCTTCCTGCTATACTGTAAGTTACAAGAACAACAAAAACGCAGGAACAGCAAGCGTTACAGTAACGGGTAAGCTTGAAAAGGGCTATACGGGAAGTGTCACAAAGACCTTTAAAATCGCTCCGGATAAGAATCTGTCAACGATTGCGGTTAACGGTCAGGCTGAAGTGACCTTCAAAAAGGGCGGAGTAAAGCCCGAAGTGAAGGTGATCGCACAATGCGGCGACAAGGAGACCATCCTTAAGGAAGGTGTGGATTATAAGATAACCTATTCCGGCAACACCAAGGTAAACACCAAGGCGTCCTATCAGGTATCCTTCCTGGGTAACTATAAGGGCCATGCAAGTATAAAGAAGAACTTCGTTGTCAAGGCGGCGCCTTTTGATGCATCCCGCATATCCGTTTATGCATCGGATATGACCTACACAAAGGCAGGAAAGTACACATCAAAGCTTTTTGTAACCTATGACGGAGTATCCCTTACGGATAAGGATTACAGTGCAACCTACCTTACAGGCAATACCGATCTGACAAAGAAAAAGAACTTTACCCTTACGGAGGATTCTGCGGCAGTTACCGTTATCTTAA
>JAEEIN010000183.1 GCA_016281385.1 Lachnospiraceae bacterium
AAAGATGCGGCATATATTCCCTTGGACGGCTACTATCTGTCGAGTGAAAATGTATCCGGCGATGATTTTAAGCTTTTTATAGACTGCGAAGTCATTGCTTCAAAGCCCTTCGACGGAAAGCTGGTTCACAGGCTCATCGACGCAGAGGGGCGGACAGTGGCCGAAACGGAGAGCTACGTTCCTCTATGCAAAGAAGTATATATAAACAAACAGGAGATTACGGTAAACGGCGTTCATCGCTGGGATATCGACGATCCTTATTTATATAAGGTTGAAACAAGTCTTTATGTGGAGGACGAACTTAAGGATACAGTTGTAAATACCTTCGGTTTCAGGACCCTCCGCTTCGATCCCGACCACGGTTTCTTCTTAAATGAAAGAAATGTAAAAATAAACGGCGCCTGCCAGCATCACGATCTTGGTGCTTTGGGAGCCGCTGTGAATAAAACTGCACTCAGACGGCAGTTTTCGAAGCTTAAGGAAATGGGCGTAAACTCCGTGCGTACCAGTCACAACATGCCTTCGGTTGAACTGATGGAACTGGCGGATGAGATGGGAATGCTCATCAATTCCGAAGGTTTTGACATGTGGGAACGGCAGAAGACCGAGTTCGACTACAGCAATTTCTTCCCGGAATGGTGGAAACGCGACACCGTAAGCTGGGTAAGGCGCGACCGCAATCATCCTTCCGTTATCATCTGGAGCATCGGAAACGAGATCTACGATACCCACGCGGGAAACGGCTATAAATGGACCATTCTTCTTCGCGATGCGGTTCGTGAATGTGATTACAGACATAATGCATATACGGGCATAGGCTCCAATTTCATAGAATGGGAAGGTGCTCAGAAGTGTTCAAACGAGCTGGAGCTTTCAGGCTACAACTACGGCGAACGCCTCTATGATGAGCATCATAAGAAATACCCCAACTGGTGCATCTTCGGAAGTGAGACTTCATCGACGGTTCAGAGCCGCGGGATCTACCACTTCCCCTTAAACGTAAGTTTACTTACCTACGACGACGGACAGTGTTCCTGTCTTGGAAACTGCACCACCAACTGGGGCGCAAAGAATACGGATATTGTTGTTACGAAGCATCGAGACAGGGAATTTGTTTTCGGCCAGTATATCTGGACGGGCTGGGATTACATAGGTGAGCCCACTCCCTACTTTACAAAGAACTCCTACTTCGGGCAGATCGATACGGCGGGATTTGAAAAGGATACCTTCTACCACTATCAGGCGGAATGGACCGATGTAAAAACAAACCCCATGGTACATGTGCTCCCCTACTGGGATTACAACGAAGGTCAGCTCATAGATGTCTGCGTATATTCAAATGCTTCTTCCGTGGGATTGTATTGTAACGGTGAATTCCTCGGAAAGAAGGAAATAGATCATGTTCACGGTGAACTGCTGCAGGCGAACTGGCAGATCCCCTTTAAGAAAGGAGAGATAAAGGCAGTTGCCTACGATGAGAACGGAAATATTATCGCCACCGACATTCAGAGATCCTTTAAGGATGCTGCTGCCGTAAGACTCAAGGCGGATAAGGAAGTGCTTCTTGCAAACCCCGAGGATCTTATCTTTATAACCATCGATACGGTGGATGAAGACGGCAATTATGTTGCTAACTCAAGAAGCCGCGTTCATGTTAAAGTTGAAGGAGCCGCTTCACTTGTGGGTCTTGACAACGGTGACTCCACCGACTATGAACAATACAAAGGAACTTCCAGACGCTTATTCTCCGGAAAGCTCCTTGCGATCCTTGCTTCCAACGGAAAGACCGGAGAAATAAAGGTAACGGTGGAAAGCGAAGGTCTTACGACTGCCGGGCTTACACTGCAGGCTGTTTCTTCGGAAGTCATTCCCGGATCGGTATTCATGACACCGAATTTTGAAAGTGATGACAGAATAGAGATCCCTGTAAGAAGGATCGATCTTAAGAACCTTGGTACAAACCGGTTTGATCCGGATCACAAAGAAACGGATGTGGAGTTTGTTGTTCTTCCTTCAAATACCACACATCCCGAAGTGACCATAAAGGCCCTCACTCCCGACGGAGTACCCGCCAATTTCGTTAAGGTCGAAACCATGGGTAACCGGGCGCATGTTACGGCTCTTGGCGACGGAGTCTTCAGACTTACGGCCTGTGCAAAGAACGGAGGAGAATTGTCCGAGATCATTTCGGAACTTGAGTTTGAAGCCTCCGGACTTGGCAAGGCAACGCAGGATCCTTACGATTTCGTTCCCGGAATTCAGTACGATGAATGCTCCCATAACGGAACTCTTTCCTTTGAGGGCGGCGTATTTATTCCCAATCAGAACGATGAAGTCTCAATCACCTACGCTAATCTCGATTTCGGCGACTTCGGTTCCGATGAGATCACGATCCCCATCTTCGCTTTCGAAGATGAAATGGCAGTTTCGGTGTGGGAAGGCAATGAGTGCCTTGGTAACTTCACTTATAAGGCAAAGAGCATATACAATCACTATCAGGCCAACACCTTTAAGCTTTCAAGGCGAGTAAGCAAAACAACAAAGCTGACTCTTAAATTTGCGTCATCAAACCGCTTCACGGTAAAGGGATTCTCCTTTACGAAGCTTCAAAAGGCCTATGAAGTGCTTAAAGCTACGGAAAATACCCGTATCACAGGCGACAGTTTTGTTGTTACGGAAGATGCCATAACGAATATCGGTAATAACGTAAGTATAGAATTTGAAGGAATGGACTTTTCCGAGGGCCTTTCAAAGATAAAGATCTTCGGCCGCTCCAATAACGAAAAGACTTCCATGCATATTCTTTTTAAGGAAGGAACGGAAGTGACCAAGCAGATGGTGGAAATCCCTTACAGCGAGGATTACAGAGAGTTTGTTCTTCCTCTTTCCGATATGAGGATAAAGGGAAGCGTAAGCCTTGTATTCCTTCCCGGAAGTAATTTCGACCTTAAGTGGTTCGTATTCGAAAAATAAAGACAGAGCAGGATATTTTAATGAAAAAGTTTTTACTCACGGCGCTGGGATGCGTTCTTTGTGCCACCATCACACTATTTCCAAAGGCGGATGTACGTGCATCCGAAGTTCAGACGGAAACATCCATAGAGGAGGAAGAAGAAACCGAAGAGGAAGCGGAGGTTGAAGAAACCGAGGAAAGTCCTCTTATCTTCAGGATCTACTACGAATGCAGAGGCGGCGATTTTGAGGCAGAGACCTATATACCTTCCGCCTTCAGGGAAGGAGATAAGACCATAGCTCCCCCCTCACCGATCCTCGGTGGCTTCACCTTTGAAGGCTGGTACACAAACAAGGCATACACCCATAGGATCATGACCATTACGGATGCCACTCCCAGGGTTGCAAGCCGCGGCGTCAATGAAGAAGGGGAACCTTATATAAGGCTTTACGCAAAATGGGAACCGATCTATGTTCCCGCTCCTTTCTTAAGTCATTCGGAGAATCTCATAAAGGGACTGTTCAAGATCTTCTTCAATCAGGAGAGGGCAGCCGATGCAGACGGATACGAACTTGATATTGCAAACGATATAGACTTTTCACAGGGATTGCGGACTTATACTCTTGAGACCATCCGCGAACCCGCAACCATCAAAAACAAGATCGGGCCGAAGCCTTACTACTTCAGAGCCAGGGCCTTCATCTACGATCAGACAGGAACAAAAGTGTTTTCGGATTATTGTCTTCCAAAGATGTTTTATATGGTAAACGGTGCCGATGAAGTTGAACCCACAAAGGATGCAGCCATTATAAATTCATCCCTTATAAGCGGAGGTTCGGTCATTGTGTCCGCCACTATCGAGAACCGTATATCAGG
Source organism: Lachnospiraceae bacterium (assembly GCA_016281385.1). Classification (GTDB taxonomy): domain Bacteria; phylum Bacillota; class Clostridia; order Lachnospirales; family Lachnospiraceae; genus UBA1258. Next base: position 3,830 of record JAEEIN010000183.1, read on the forward strand.
TGATGACGATTATTATCATATAGTCAAGGTCGATCCGGCTTCCGGTGCACCCATCGGATCTTTGGGTTATGCGGATAAGGATACGGATGTTGAGATAAGTTTTCCTCTTTCCGGAAATCTCATGTCCAAGTTTGCGATAGGCGTTAAATCCGGTGAGTCCTATGAGCTTATCTCCAAACCTGTGAGCATAGACAACCCCGAAGCCCTGGCTTCCATAAGCATTCACCCCAATCCCGCTTCAAAGAAGGGACGTCAGGGAACCTACAGCACAAGCGCTGGAGATAAGCATTTCTTCCATAACTTCTACCTCGAGTCCATCATGGCATCCGCTTCTTCCCACGATGCGGCTTACAATTACAATGGAAAGACCTATTATTTTTATAATCCTAACCGCGTTCTTTACTACGACGACAACATCAGGGCCGCAAATGCGGACGGCGGAACGGTGACCATGCAGATCATGCTCCGCTGGAGCGCAGGAAATACGGACCTGATCACACCAACGGGACGCACACCGGGATATAACTATTACGCCTTCAATGTTGAAGAGGCCGGCTCCCGCGAGAAGATCGAAGCCGCATTTATGTACCTTGCGGATTACTACAGCAAGAGCAATCGTCACATTGACAACTGGATACTTGGAAATGAGGTAAATACCTATTTAAATACAACAGGCCGCTGGTACTGGGCCGGAAATATCTCCCACGACGATTTCATGAAGAATTACAGCGAGACCTTCCGTATCCTTTATTATGCAGTCAAGAGTCACAATGCCGAAGGTCAGGTATTCACCTGCTGTGACCACACCTGGAACAACCGTGACAGGGACTGGGGAACCATGGGCTTCATCACAGCATTTAACAGTTCCATTAACAATATTAACCCCAACATTAAATGGAACCTTGCGTACCATGCGTACACCGCGGTTCTTACCAACTCCGATCCCTGGAACGACGGAAAGGTGCGCCTTTACAGTGTTGCACACTCCACCGGCGCAAGCTTTGTTTCTCCTTACAACCTTGAGGTACTGACAAACTACGTTGCGAACAACTTCCCGTCAACCAGGATCATCTTATCGGAGGTAGGCTTCTCCTCCACCGGAGGCGCGAACCCTACCCTGAACGGCGGTCGCCAGTCCGGACCTGCAGTCCAGGCTGCAGCCACCGCCTACCTGTACTACAAGGCTCATTTCACACCTAATATCGATGCCTGCATATACCATACAGGTGACGAGGGCGAGGCGGGCAAGAACTTCGCAATCGAGTACAACGAAAGCTGGAACGTCTACAAATACATGGATACTCCCCAGTACGCCTCCTACGTAAACGGCTACCTCGGCATCATCAATGGTGCCTCTTCCTGGGAATCCATCATCCCCGGCTTCAGCGCAGCTTCACTTCAGAATATGCCTAACAGGTAAAACAAGTATGTAAATAACCAAGAACCCGACGCACAATCACGTCGGGTTCTTTTCATATACGTATAGATGATTATTTATTTGCTGCCGCCTTATACTTGGCGAGTTCTTCACGAAGCTTGGCTAATTCTTCCTCAGCTGCATCGGCCCTTGCGGCTTCTTCATCCGCCCTTTTACGTTCCTGTTCAGTAAAGACTTTTTGTTCTTCAATTCCTTCCAGCCGTCCTTCCAGCCTTCCGGCCTCGCGTTCATCCCTTGCTGTCAGTTCCAGTTGTCGCTCAAATGTGAAATCCAGTGTCACAGCCTTCTCCACCTCACTTCTTCTTATTCTTTAGCATTGCATGTAAACAGGCCCTCTTCTACTCTAATAAGTAACAGATTTATAGCATTCTAACAAGACTAAATTTATAACAATTACTATTAATATCCGCTTGCGCGGACTTATGCTTTTTGCTATCATCGATTTATCAAAATAATATGCCGATATATATACTATAACAATCTAAGGGTTCTTTTGTCGGATTCCCGACATCGGAGTTGCTCCTCCGAAATTCCCTGCTAAAAATACAATACACACAATAGGTTTGCAGGAGATCATTGACTCCTGCTGAAAGGAGTTTTTATGCCTAAAAACGGCAATCAAGGATATTACTTTTTATTCTTTTTCCGCAATCATTTATGTATACTCATACTTCATACGTCGAAAATACATTTCGAATATGATATAATAAATAAAAGCGGGGGCAAGGTTGTATGATATGTTTTACCTTGGATATTCTTTCCCCCTGTCTGATAAACGTAAAAACAGGTGCTACCGCAGAAACAGAAGTAATCACTCTTAAGAACAAATCCGTTCTATCCGGGTACAATAAGAAAACAGGTTGGTACATTAACTGGGCTAATTTTGACCGGGATACACTTATAAAGGCTATTGTATTAAAAGGCTCTTCGGTAATACAAGGACTTATTGCAATGAAAGCTGATCCCGTTGCTAAGGCTGTGCATATCTTGTGGGCATGTGCTTCTCCCAACAACAATGTGTGGAAATATGGGAAAAAGGAATATAGCGGAGTTGGTGGACATCTATTTGCAATTGCCGGAAAGTATTCTGTCTCACTTGGCTACGATGGGTTTGTTTTCGGTGAAGCTATGGATAGTGAGATAATGAATTACTATATTCGGGAATTTGGAGCCGAACCCTTTCCATTTGGATACCCATCTCATCCTTACAGAATAATTGTACCTGAAGCATCTATGAAGATGATAATGGAGGAATACACTTATGAAGAAATTGAATAATAAGCATATCTATAATGTAATTGCAGATTCATATTTGCTGCAACACAATCCTCTGCAAGCTGTCTCCATCGGTTTTAGTATTCCGGATGCTTATCGTTATGCCAAAAGAAACAACAAGAATTTCGCTGATCTGACTGAAAAAGAAATTTCCCAATTTATCCCTAAAAAATAACTGCTTTCTTTAAAAGAAGTGAGGTGGAAAAGGCTGTGACACTGGATTTCACATTTGAGAGACAATTGGAACTGGCAAAGTACAAAGCAGAATCAAAAATCTGAATCAAAAAATCGGGCAGGGAATCATCCCTGCCCGATCATTTTTATATTATTTCTTTCCCGCAATTCCGCGGATCACCAGAATGACTCCCAGAACGATTATGATGGTGGAAACTGCCATCCGCTTATTGGTGACGGATTCGTCTTCAACAAGTTCACCCGTCTGGATCATTTCCCTGGTGTTTTGTGCTTCATTTACTGCCTCCTGGATTGCTCCGACGGTGGTGTATCTGTTAACCACTTCGTTAACGGTCTCTGCCCAGCCGGAATCTGAGGAACCGGTGCTTGAAACACCGCCAGCCCTTCCGATGAGTAAGGCGATTATGATGCATACTACCATGATCATTGCTGCAACACTTGGTTTTCTTAATGCGCTCAATTTTTTCTCCTTATCAGCCCTTTAACTCCATAAGCTTCTGCTTTAACTCGCCTTCGATACGTCCGAGCTCAACCTCTGCTTCCTTACGCTTTGCAGCGCCTTCGGACTGTATACGCATGACTTCGTCGAGTGTGGAGATAAGCTGTTCGTTTGTATGCTTAAGAGTTTCGATATCAACGATGGAACGTTCTGCTTCCTTGGCGGTCTCAACGGTTGCCATCTTAAGAGTATCTGCGTTCTGCTTAAGCAGCTGGTTGGTCATTTCCGTTACTGCACTCTGAGCTGCGGTAGCCTGACGGCCGTGCTCGATACCCAGTGCAAGTACCATCTGGCTCTTCCAAAGAGGGATGGTGTTTGTAAGTGAAGTCTGGATCTTTTCGATCATCAGACTGTCGTTGTTCTGTAAAAGTCTGGTCTGAGGTCCCATCTGGATGGAGATCATTCTCGTAAGCTCCAGATCATGGATCCTCTTTTCAAATCTTAAGCAAAGGTTTGCGTAGTCGTTATATGCCTGTGCATCTTCCTGAGCTCCGGTCTCCTCGGCTTTCTTTCTGAGTTCTTCAAGCTTTCCGCTTCTTGCCTTCTCAAGAGCTTTCTTTCCGGCGATGATGTACATCGTAAGCTGCTTGTAGTACTGAAGATTTAACTCATACATCTGGTCGAACATCGCTACGTCCTTCATAAGGGCGATCTGATGCTTCTCAAGAACCTCTGCGATCTTCTCGACATTTGTTTCTGCTTTGGAGTAAGTAGCCTTAATGGCCTCAAACTCGGTCTTCTTCTTTGCAAATACTGCTGCCAGGCCCTTCTTCTCAGGCTCGGAAGCATTCTTTATCTCAACAACAAGGCTCGCAAGAGTCTCACCAATGGATCCCAGGTCCTTTGTTCTTACGGAATTAAGAGCGTTCTCAGAGAAGTTTGCGATATTCTTCTGAGCGTCGGAACCGTAAGCAAGTACCTGGTTTGTGTTTGTGATGTCGATGGTCTCCGCAAATTTGTTTACCTCAGCCTTCTCGGCTTCGGTCAGCATGCTTTCGTCAACAACTACGGGCTCAACCTCTTTTTTTGCTTCGGGAGCGGGAGCCGTTGCGGTTGCTGCTCCAAAATTCGCTACAGGTGCTTCCGGCATTGCTGCAGCGGGCTCGAGGGTGAGAGTAGGGATCTTATTCTCTTCCATTTTATTATTTCTCCTTTACTTTAAGTCCTTCGGACTTCATTAGATTCTCCATTACGGTAATGTCGGTGGAAATATCCAGAGCTTCGTCTGAATAGAGGGCGTCAAGCTGTCTGTCGTAAGCCTTTACCGCCGTATCCATCATGGTCTCGATCTTTCCTTTTGTTCCGTCGATATTGATTCCGGAAATTCCGGCATTATCCATTCTGTCGTAGGTATCAAGAAGCTTGATGGTTGTGGGCAGATAGTAATTGAAAAATCTCTTTACCTGCTTCTTTTTCTCGGGTTTCTCCACAACACATCTTACGATCTTGTCCGTTACTTCCTGAAGATGAACGATCTGTCTTGAAATTAATTCGTTCGCGATGTTCATGTCCAGACGCTTCATCTCTTCGATGGCAAGTGTCTTGTCCATTATCATGCGGTCGATATCCGCATCTCCCGTCTTGACCTCTTCCACCTTCTCAGGTTTCTTCTTCCGATCCAGAACAGCAACACGTTTCGGCCAGATCTGATAGGATATGAAAAAGATCAACAGATTTACAAGGGCGAAGCCCACATAGTCGATGGTATCTGCCAGTGGAAGCTTAACAAACACCCACATAAGACTCGATACCGCAACTGCGTAATAAGAAACCGCTGAAGGATACTTTTTTTCTTTCATAAAACTCCTCTTTAAATGTTAATCGAAATTCTACAAATTATAATAAATCCGCCACGGGCTTTAGTCAAGAAAAGCGTTTCCGAATTATGGCTCATATTTCGCCTGTTTTTGCAAAATAAATAGTCCTGCTTCTCTATACAAAATTCCCAAAATACTGTATAATCTATATCCATAGTGTCGTTTTCTTAATCCGCATGGTTTAAGTTAACATTTTAATCTTCACAAGGAGGTTTTTTACATGATCTATTCAACAGAAGTTAAAGCAATGTGTCCGGTACACCAGGGCGTTCATCATGGCGCCGCTCCCATACCGGAAGAAGCAAAATGGGTTAAGTCCAAGGAAGTTAAGGATATTTCCGGATATACCCACGGAATCGGCTGGTGTGCTCCTCAGCAGGGTGCATGTAAGCTTTCCCTTAACGTTAAAGACGGTATCATCCAGGAAGCACTTGTTGAGACCATCGGCTGCTCAGGTATGACACACTCTGCAGCAATGGCATCCGAGATCCTTCCCGGTCTTACGGTTCTTGAGGCTCTTAACACAGACCTTGTTTGTGACGCCATCAACACAGCTATGAGAGAACTCTTCCTTCAGATCGTTTACGGAAGAACACAGAGCGCATTCTCTGAGGACGGCCTTCAGATCGGTGCAGGTCTTGAGGACCTTGGTAAGGGTACACGTTCCATGATCGGTACCACTTACGGAACACTTAAGAAGGGACCCCGCTATCTTGAACTTACCGACGGTTACATCACACATCTTGCACTTGATGAGAACGATGAGATCATCGG